>CAWUIS010000187.1:0-3674 GCA_963922625.1 uncultured Candidatus Melainabacteria bacterium
TAACTCGGTTAAGAACTCAACTTAAATTCGTTGCGTTTCAAAGTTGAAGTGGCGAAATCGTTTAACAGAACTAAATAACCCAGAAATTGTTGGACTTAGCGGCGAGCAAAGACGTCAATTAGTACAATCAATATCGCCGGATTCACCAGGAGGCACAAGTATAGTCCCCAATGATTTTAAAAGTCCAGACACTTATATAGCTATACTAGAAGCCTCAGCAGCATATTATATACAAGACATAGCAGACCAAGAAACTGTGAACTTCATTATAAACAGTAAAAGCCCTGAGCTAGCTAGTGCTCGAAATACTTTAAATGACGAAGGTCGTATTCATGACATTAATAACCCAAGTGAGTTATTAAACTTGGTTCTTGCAAAGCTTGATCAAGAAGCTCAAATGCCAGGAGCAGCTACAACAGCTAAAAAGATTAGGAACATTAGGCACAATTTTCTAAATGAAACATCAAGAGGACTAGTTAATACAGACTTCCCGGAGCTAAAACGAGGAGTTCCTAAGGAAGGCTGGAAAACAATAATTGTAAAAGCAGAGCCTGCTAACAATAGCTGGAAAGCCACAGTAACAAAGTCTGGCTAAAGCACCCGCACCACACTTTCAATAGCCTTAATAGACTCTAGCTCTTTCATTTCTTCAATCAATGAATTAAAAGCCTTTTCTTTGATTGGATCAAAAATCAGATCAGCGTGTGCCTGATCACCACTAGCGTCGTATTGATCAATGAATTTGATATTAGCGCCGTATTTTTCTGTGAGTTCACCAAAAGCTTTCAGCACACCAACTTTATCGTGCATTGAAACCCTGATATAAAAAGAGTTCTCAACCTCATCAATAGGCTTGATTTCAGCATAATCAGAATGCTGACAGACATACTGCGGATTTGGATTCTCACCAAGCTGCATCTGCGAAGCTAACATCAAAACATCTCCAAAAACAGAGCTTGCTGTTGGTAAAGAACCAGCTCCTTTACCAATTAAGGTGAGTTCCTGCACGGCATCTCCTTTGATCAAGACGGCATTATTCTCGAGGCGCACTCCAGCAATAGGATTTGACTTAGAGACAAATACTGGATGCACGCGCGCATCAACCCTATCATCGTCGTTATTAATGACGCCCAATAGCTTGATTTCATAACCTCGTTTATCAGCAGAGCGGATATCGTTTTGAGAAATATTTCTAATACCTTCACGGTAAACTTTGTTGACATCAATACGCTTACCAGAAATAATCGACGCTAAGATGGCTGTCTTATAAGCAGCATCATGTCCATCAACATCATTGACCGGATCAGCCTCAGCAAAGCCAAGTTCCTGAGCTTGCTTGAGTACATCTTCAAAATCACGATTTTGGTTTTTCATAACGTCCAATATATAGTTTGTGGTGCCGTTAATAATGCCCAAGATTTGCGTTACATGATTACCTTTAAGGCTTTGTTTTAGCGTTGCAATCACCGGAATTCCTCCAGCGACAGCAGCTTCAAACATAATGGTCTGCTGTTGTTTTTTAGCGGTTTCAAAAAGATCTTTCCCCTCAAGCGCAAGTAGATCTTTGTTTGCGGTAACTATACTCTTGCCATTTTCCAGCGCTTCTAGCAAAAGTTTTTTGGTGTGATCAACACCGCCCATCAACTCAACAACAAAATCAATTTCAGGATTTTCTGTGATATCAGTAGCTAAAGTGCAAAACAAGCTTTGATCAAGACCTAGCTCAGAAGCTATTTCAACTGCGCGCTTTTCATTGCGCACTAAAATTTTTCCTATTTCAATTTCTGGGCTTTGTTTTCTCAGTGAATACTTACGCAGCAATTTGACCAGGCCAGAGCCGACAGTTCCACAGCCCATAATTCCAATTTTGAATTTTTCTTTCTTTGGCATGAGTTTGAAATTCTACCTCAAATAGTTTACAGATCGTTAACATTAAGCGGGTATAATCTTCATAACAATAGAATCATAAACACAAGAGAGTGACAGCAATACAAGGAGGTGTTTCATGGCATTCTTAGGATTAATATCTTCGATATTACTAGTAGTTGGTGGACTAAATTGGGGACTGATTGCAGTTCTTGATATGGATCTGGTCCAGGTACTATTCGGCAGTTTCGGTGATATGGTTACTGATCTTGTCTATGGCTTGGTTGGTTTATCAGCCGTTTACCACGTAATTCAAGGAAAAGCGTTTCCGATTGAAGATTAACAACTCAAGGTTGTAAATATTATGAAAAAGCTGCCTATTTTAATCCCCAGGTAGCTTTTTCTTTTTTCTGCCTTAGTCTTGGCGTGTCGCCTAGTAAAGTAAATTCAAAGGCAAACTTAAAATATTTTTTTTCAAAAACTTAACCCTATCAGTACGGTGTATGACAATGGCAAAATCTACTCTCTTAGATTCCGCATCCATAAAGCTTTCAAGTCCTCTTAACTCAGTTTGGTTCACTTGTGTATTGGATTTCACTTCAATGGGATAAAGCTTTGAAGCGTTCTCGATCACAAAATCAACTTCAGCACCATTATTTGTTCTCCAGAAATGCAAAGAGGGTTTCATAACCATGTCCTTGATCTCTTTATAGAGTTCGCTGTGAACAAAAGTTTCTAGTATATGTCCCCAGGCTCCTCTATTAAGCATCGAATCAAGATCAGTATTTTTTTGGTGATAATTTACGAGCCCCGTATCCAGGTAAAAAACCTTTGGAGTTTTCACAACTTGTTTTCTTTGCTTAGAAAAATATGCAGGTAATTTTATGCATTGATAACTTGATTCCAAAATAGATAGATACCTAGCTACTGTTTTAGAATCAATACCAATATCACTTGCAATATTGCTCAGATTTGATAACTGAGCTGTTTGAAAAGCAAAGAGCTTATATACTTTTTGAAAAGCGTCAAGATCAGCTACCTGAGATAAATCTCTTAGGTCTCTTTCGATATAGGTGCTGATGTATTGAGCAAGCCAAAGCCATTTTTGATCGGGATTTAGCTCATGTATTTTAGGTAGCCCACCATAGAGAACAAAATCCAGTAAGTTTTCATCACTAAGCTGTTTTGATTCTAGTTTTGCTAGCTCAAGCTGTAACTCATCAACAGATTTGCTTGTGATTATTTTTGAGACCAAATTATTAGACTGCAAATCATAGGCTTCTGCTATAGAAAATGGTTCAAGCTCTAAAAGACCCACTCTGCCAGCTAAGGACTCACTAATCGACTTCAACAATAAAAAATTGGCAGAGCCTGAAAGAATAATTTTATAAGGTAAGTTTTCATCAACAACTTGTTTAAGTGCGTGAAATAATTCTGGTGCTTTTTGAGCTTCGTCGATTGCGATATTAGAGCTTATCGACTTAGCAAATAAACTAGGATCATCTTTAATATTGAGCAAAGTCTCTCGATTATCTAGTGACAGATACTGCCATTTTTCACTTTGTTCGCTTGTGTAATGCTTGATAAGAGTCGACTTACCAGATTGCCTTGGTCCAGTTATCGAAACAATTGGAAAAACCTCAAAAAGCTTTGATATTTCTGGCTCTATAAAACGCTTTTTGTAATCCACTTTAGCATTATGCCATATAATCTCGGATTCCAATTCCGAAATTATATGGCAGCGGGGCTATTAATGGGCGTGTCGCCAAACGTAATACACAAAGTGAAGGTCTTAATATTTGATCATT
>CAWUIS010000188.1:0-3617 GCA_963922625.1 uncultured Candidatus Melainabacteria bacterium
CAGGAAAGACAATAGACAGAAAAAAACCAAGCAATGGAAAAGCCCAGAAACTTTGTTGAATATCACCAGTCATAGCAAGGTAAAGTGACAAAGAGGCTTAGGTCATAGAGAGCATAATGGCAAATTTTTCTGGTATTTTTTCAAGCAAAAAAGCACCTAAAAATCTCCCGACAAGCAAACCTCCCCAATAATTTGAGATAGTAGAATTCTTTGCAATCTCAGTACCTAATCCAACTTGCTCATTGAGCAAATGCTTGTCTTGTAGGTAAAAAGCAATAGTATTAGCGACCCCAACTTCAACACCAACGTAAACAAAGATCGCTATTACATAAACAAAAACAGTTGGGTGCTGCTGGATAAGCTCGAAAAGCAGATCAAAGCTTGAGCCAGCTTCTTTATCATTAGAGCCAGACTGTGGTTGTGGATATTGAACCATCCAATTAAAAATGATCATCAGGAAAGCCACCACAGCAAAAATCCAATAATTAAAAGTCCAGTTCAAGCCCTGGCTATGCACATAGGTCACCAGATGCGGTGCTGCAAAGCAGCCCAAGCCATTTACAAGCATAAACAAACTCAAATTGCGAGAAACAGCACCAGGCTTGGAAATTTCAGCAACAAGAGGATTCAAGCTGGTTTGTAAGCCAGTAACACCAATCCCACAAGTAAACATAGCTAGCATACTAACAACATAGCTAGGTACAGCAGCAAAAATAATCACAGCCAGCAGACAAACAAATGAGCTTGAAACCAGAGCAAATTTTTTACCTTTTTTGTCTATCAATAAACCCCAAGGAATAGCACTAAGCCCAAAAGCTAGAAAAAAAGCAGAAGCTAAAAGCGCTGCTTGAGAGGCATCGATGGCATAAAAATCTCTAATTTTGGGGATAATTGCCCCGGCGATATTTGAAAATAAACCAAAAGCCAAAAAAGAAAAAGACATTGACAACACTAGCGCCCAAAAATCATTAGTGTTTTTTTTATCTTCTCCAGGCATTGAAGGCAAGATACTAGCATGTGACTATGCTAAAATGAGCAGCCTTATGGCAACTGCAATAGAAGTAATAATTACACAGGATTGTGATGCTGGTCAGGCTGGTGAGCTTACAAAAGTCAAGCCCGGCTATGCTAGAAATTTCCTTTTGCCTAAAGGCTTTGCTGTAATTGCTGATAATGAGGCTATTGCACAGTATGAAGAGCGTAAAGTTGAACTTGAAAAACTTGCCCAAGAAAAACGTGAGATCGCAGAAAAATTAAAAGATGAGCTTGGCGACGAAGCTTCGATCACTGTTGAAGCTAGGGCTGGTGAGAGCGGTAAACTTTTTGGTGCTGTAACAAAAGAAAGAATTGCTGAAGCAATTTCATCACAACTCAATATTGAAATTACAAAAGAAGCAGTAAAAATCAAAGAACCGATCAAAGAACTATGCGAAACCAGCATCACAGTGAATCTTGGCTCTAAAATTACCGCTGATATCTCTGTTAAAGTTACTGCTGCATAGTAGAATATTTCTATGTTCATTACAATTGAAGGTCCTGATAAAGCTGGGAAAACCACACAGATTAAGCTTTTAAAAGATTATTCTGAAAAAAAATCCTTGGATTGGCTTTTTACACGTAACCCTGGAGCAACAGCTCTTGGTAACAGACTCAGAGACATAGTCCTAGACTGCGAAGAAGAGATTTCTGATAAAGCCGAGTTGATGCTTTATTTAGCTGATAGGGCACACCACGTAGCTACTACACTAAAACCAGAGCTTGATAAAGGCAGAACTGTCATTTGTGATCGCTTTACAGACAGTACTATTGCTTATCAGGGATTTGGTAGGGGTATCGATATAAAAAGTATCGAGCTGATGAATGCGTTGGTTTGTGAGGGAGTCAAACCTCAACTCACTATCATGCTTATGGTTTCTGATAAAGAAGCTGCCCGCCGCACTAAGGAGGTGGACAGGCTTGAACAAGAAAACAAACTATTTTTCATCAGGGTAAGAAACGGCTATAAAACCCTTGCTCAGGAGAATCCAACTCGCGTGAGAATGATCGAAGTTGACGGACTTTCTATTGAAGAAGTACATCAAAAAATCATCACTCTCATTGAAAGTGCTTTAGCCAAAGAAAAGGAAAACGTCAATGCCTAAGACTATTTTGGTGACCGGTATTGCTGGCTTTATTGCCTCACACCTGACTGAAAAACTCCTGGCTCAAGGACATAATGTTATTGGAGTTGATAATTTCAATGATTTCTATGATGTCAATATCAAGATTGCAAACCTGAGACAATACTTTGCTGTAGATGAAATCAAGCAGCTAATTTCTACTATCGACTCTCCTTATCGTCACTTTCAAGATGCCAGCAATGACAGTGTATATGCTGGTTTTCACCAAAAAGAGCTAATGAAACTAGAATCTGGCTCACTAAAGCTTTATGGTCTGGATCTTTGTGATTACAAAAATCTACGTCAAGTTTTTCAAGAAAACCAAATCACACACATCGTTAATATCGCAGCTCTAGCCGGTGTTAGACCATCAACAGAAAAACCAATTTTGTACCAAAAAAACAATGGCGAGTCATGTTGCAATTTACAAGCTCTGGCGCAAGAATTTAAAGTCCAAAAATTTGTTCATGCTTCTTCTAGCTCTGTTTACGGTGCGCGCCTAGAATCAGAAACCGGCTTTAAAGAAAACGAGGATATCTCAAAGCCTATAAGCCCTTATGCAGCGACAAAAGCTGCTGATGAAGCACGTTTACACACAACCGCTCAGCTTTATAATATCCCTGTCGTTTGCCTGAGATTTTTCACTGTCTACGGTCCGCGCCAAAGACCAGATTTAGCCATCACTAAATTCACTCACTTGATTGATGATGCTAAGCCAATTCAGATTTATGGTGATGGGAGCGCGCGCCGCGATTTTACTTATATAGATGATATCATCGATGGCATCACCAAAGCCATCGATTTAGATTGCAAATTTGAAGTTTTCAATCTAGGAGAGTCACAAACAACCGATGTAAACACTCTTGTGAAAATCATCGAAGAAAATTTAGGCAAAAAAGCACGTATTGAGTACACAGACCCGGTACCTGGTGATGTGCCACTTACTTTTGCGGATATCTCAAAATCCAAATCAATACTTGGTTATAATCCACAGACAAAAATTGATGCCGGTATTGCTAGGTTTGTTGAGTGGTTTAAAGCTAAGATCCCAAGTTAAAATCCAAATTATGCAGAAATATGCTTTTCATTTCATCGATACGCTTTAAAAAATTCTCAATATTGTTTTTAACTGCAACCCCAAACTGAGTAATTAAATGTTTTCGTGCATCGCCATCAGTTACAACAGAGCCTAAAGACTCTTTAAGGTTGTGTCCAAAACCTAAAGCATCTTCCGCTTGAGGCTCTAAATATCTCTCATTTGCCAAACTCGGGATTGCAGCTGATTGAGCCAATAACCTAGCAAGATTATAAGACATCTTACTTACATCTTCTGTACTATAGCCAACAATATTCTGAAGAACGACATCCATACCTTGCGCATCTTCTTCAGTTCTTATAATTTCATCGCCACTTCAACTTTGAAACGCAACGAATTTAAGTTGAGTTCTTAACCGAGTT
>CAWUIS010000189.1:0-3599 GCA_963922625.1 uncultured Candidatus Melainabacteria bacterium
AACTCATTAAAAATATTGAAGCTAAATTATCTAGTCTTCATAATCATACTAAAACAAAACTCCAAGCTAAATTAGATACATTAAAAAGATATTTTAAAAAACTAAAAGAGCATGATTTCACTGCTGCTGATCTTAAGAAGATGCACGAGCTAATCTCTAAAATCAACGAATTACTCAAAGGTGACAATAGTTATAGTCATGATATTTATGATTCAAGCGAAGGTGATTATCAAACTCTTTCATTATTACATCTTGTTTCTAAGAAAAAAGATACTTGGAAAATTTACTCCTACGATACTGAAGATAACAATAACACACTCGAAGAAGATTTTTGGAGTAATTTTTAGGACATAAAAAATGAGCACATTAACAGGACAATTTGCAGCAAAAAAAGGTGGGATGGTACCACGAGGTACAAGCTTTGCCGGTAATAATTCGCGTGGATTAACACCAGCGTATTGGGTTGGCGAGATGATTAATCTTGGAAGTCATGTCCAAAAAGTAGAAAGTTCTAAAAATCATTCTCAATACCATCAAGGAGATCCTGAAAATCCTTTTGCTGGCTATCCAGAGCAAGCTAGTGCTACTAGTACCAATACTAGAGGCAAACTCTCTACAAGAGCTAAAAGACTAAACTATCAAAGTTTTACTCATGCAAATACCACTGGACATGGCTCTCCAGCCCTTCAACAAGCTGCTTATGGACCTGCCTACGGTCCAGATATCGCTTCAGCGATGGAAATGGCTCAGCAGACGCTTCCCATGCAGGCAGCGACTCCTGGTTTTGTCACAGCAAACCCAATGGTTGATTTTGATGGTGATGGCAATTATGAAAACCTTGGACCAATAGAGCATACTTCCTATTACCAAACCTTACATGACCAGACGCACAGGTATTTTTATGACGCTGTTGCTTTTGGCTATGATGAAGTCAATAGAGACTACAGAGAGACCATGCAGAAATATGCTGTCGATACTACTGTAAGCTGGTTTAATTACAAGCGTGATAGACAAGAAATAGAAACTTTCTGGAATACTCTAGGGCAGTTTGCTGAGCCATTTGGTGCTGGTCTTGCTAAATGGGGAGATAGTCTTATAAATAGAGACAGTAGTAAAAGCAAAACTCCAACGACAACTGCGTCAAACACCAATACAAGTTCAACAATAAATGGAGGAAGCCTAAAATAATGACATGGAGTTTTCAAAATTTTAATCATGGACAGGGAGCTGCAGGATTCACTTCTGTGCATCCTGCCAAATCAACAAGAACCGTCAGCGCTATTCCTAATAAGCTGCCGCATTATACTGGTCCAGGATTTCATGTCTACCGTCCTAAAATAGATTTTCAGAGTTTAAACTATAGCCTCAATCAAGCTGCTGTTACTGACCGAAGACAGTTTATAGCTCCTGCCTGGTCACCTCCTCCAGTGCCAGAAAATACTGTAATAGATAAAACAACGCCTAATTTAGCACCAGCATTTTTTGCAACAGGACTGGGTTTAGGTGCAACTGGTTTGCTTGCAGTATTAAACAAAGGTTTTACAGGACGCGGTAAGTCTCCAACTGAACCAAAGAGAGTCGCTCAGGTTGATACTGTTGCTGTTACAACTCAATCTGATAATCCAAAGGAAGTAGGTAGTTATAACAGCTAATATGCTTTTGAGCTCATGAAAGAGCTTTATAAAGCCCGACCACAAGTACTACCATCATCTTGCTTTTGCAAAAAGATTTTATGCTGCCTATCTGTGGTCAAGTAACCTTCAAAAATCGCTTCACACCTTGCGCCTTCTTGATCGATATAGGTCACTAATAGATTACGTTTCATGGCTGGGTCTATTTCAATACCTTGCTTGGTTGAGTAACATAACCAAGGCTGCTCGTCCATGCGCACCTGAAAAATATAATTATCAAAGTTCATATCCAAACCCTGCTCGATAGCATCTTTGTCAGAGAAAATCTTGGTTGAAACTTCTTCAGTTATGTCTATTAAAAGATCATAAGGCCGGCGTTCAGGAGCAGGCATTTTTTCTTTATCTGGCGCAGTTGATTTACTTTGTTTTTTAGCTTTGATTTCTTGAACTTTTTCTTTGGTAAGCTCTTCTTGGATAGAAGCTTGCTCTTCAAGTGCTTTACTGAAATCCATTTTTTCTTTGGACTCAAGATCTATATTGGCAATTTCTAGCTGGCTTGCTTTGTCCATTGGGCTATGCTCACCAAAAGATGTTTTGATATTGACTTTGATACCATCGATTACGCAATAAGAGTAAGCCAGTGCTGCCTGGATATCTTGATTAGTTAATGATCTGAAATTTCTTAAAATATCATGAAAGTCCATGCCTTCAGAAAAAGCTAGCAAGATATCAGAGACAGCAACACGTGTGCTTCTAATACGAGCTTTACCGTTACAGATTTCCTGGTCTTTGACAATACGTGATTCGACTAGTTCTCTTAGGTTCATGATGAAAGTTTTTGCGTAATCAAAATGATTACTTAAAAACTTTAGCAAAACATACGTTTTGCCGATTTTTGTAAGACTTGGTTTTAGCGTAATTTTTAATTACGCAACAAGTCTATGGATGAATCTCAAGAATCAATGTACAATATTTCTGCTTTATGGAATTATTGCAAGACTTTTCTTATATACCCTTTTTTATACTAGCGACTGTGGCAGTTAGCTGCGCGCTATCTATGATCACTAATCCTAATCTTGTTAGGGCGGGCTTTACACTCATAGGCTGCTTTTGTGCGATCTCAGGTATATATTTCTTACTGGCAGCTAACTTTGTTGCAGTATCGCAGGTTTTGATCTACGCCGTTGGAATTGTCCTGGTGATTGTTTTTGCTGTCATGCTTTGTTCTTTGAAACAAGATGCTGATAAAAACGAGCTTGATAGATCCACTAACAATTTTTCTGCCGCGATAATCTGTGCGGCTCTCTTTGCTGTCATGGTAGTAGTTATTAAATCGCAGGACTGGTGGACTATTGCCCATGTTTCTGGAGCTGAGCGCTATACCGAGATGATAGCTGAAGTATCGCAGCAATACACCTCACAGATTGGAAGTTTGATGCTGAGTAACTATGTGCTGCCTTTTGAGCTTGTTTCAGTGCTGCTTTTAATTGTTTTGGTGGGTGTAATTATTCTGTCTAAAAAAGACATTAGTGACAAAGTAGAGGAGAAAAAATAAATGCAAATAGGACTAGAACATTACTTGATACTTTCTGCCTTACTTTTTTGTATTGGCTTGTATGGCTTGATTACGCGTAATAACGCTTTTAGAGTTTTAATGAGCGTAGAGGTCATCTTGAACGCTGTAAATATAAACTTTGTTGCTTTCGCTCACTTTATTGATCCATTACTAGTTAAAGGGCAAGTTTTTAGTTTGTTTATCATGGCTATTGCAGCAGCTGAAGCAGCGATTGGTCTAGCTCTTTTACTCTTGATCTACAGAAACAGAGTAAACATTTCTATGAGTTCTTTTAGCTCTATGAAGTGGTAGTATAGAAATATGTCAGATACATTAAAAAGAGATGAGCAATTTTTATCACCTGCTCTTGGTAGAGCTTGTGATTTAGTTGCTGTTAAGGGTGAAGGTTCTTA
>CAWUIS010000190.1:0-3585 GCA_963922625.1 uncultured Candidatus Melainabacteria bacterium
TTCGTAAAAATTCTTTGTCAAAGCTTTTTGGGTCCTCAGCTTTTTCAAATTGCTCTTGGTATGTATCAGCCTGCCAATAACGAGAGGAATCTGGTGTATGCACTTCGTCGATAAGTAACAAATTATCGTCCTCATCAATACCAAACTCATATTTGGTATCCACTAAAATCCAGCCTCTTTCTAAAGCAAGTTGCTGACCGCGCTTAAAAATTTTAATAGCAATATCATTTACTTGCTCAAGACGCTCTTTGCTCAAAAGTCCTTTTTCGATTATTTCTTGTGAGCTGATGTTTTCATCACCAATATTTGATTTGGTAGTTGGGGTTAAAACCGGTTCTTCAAGCTTTTGGTTTTTCTGCATGCCGTCAGGTAATTGAAAGTCGGCAAAATCACGCTTACCATTTTGGTAAACCGTCCATAAAGAAGTTGAAGTAACTCCAGTGATATAACCGCGAACTATCACCTCAATAGGAAGAGCTTTGGTTTTTTTTGCAATAATAGTATCTGGCTCAAGCTCGTTGATGACATGATTTGGCACTATATCTTTTAGTTCATTGAACCACCACAAACTCAGCTGGTTCAAGACTCGTCCCTTATTAGGAATATCAGCAAGCACTCTATCAAAAGATGAATGCCTATCAGTTGTTACAATGATGAGCTTGCCATCATCATTGTCATAAACATCCCTGACCTTACCTTGATATTTTTCACCTGGATATTTCTCAAGACTTGAATTTGTCATTTAATTACTACACCTTTTTCAGAAACGACCTGACCAATTTGAAAAAACTTAAAATTATGCTCAGCAATTTTTGCTTCAATTTTAGCTTGATCAGCAGGATCAATCATAAGCACCAAACCAATACCCATATTAAAAACTCTATACATCTCTTGGAAGCTAATATCACCAAGTTTTTGTATCAAAGCAAATATAGCTGGAATTTGCCATGAATCTTTGTCAATTTCTACACCCAAATTAGACGGCAAAGCTCTTGGAATATTTTCGTAGAATCCGCCACCAGTGATATGAGCCATGGAATTAATTTTCAGATCTTCATCGAGCATTTCTAAAACAGGGGCAGCATAACTCAAGTGCGGCTTTAATAAAACTTCAGCAAGAGTCTTGCCATCCAGCTCATCGAGCTTATCGTCAACTTGATATTTTTCTAAAAGTACTTTACGAGCAAGACTATAGCCATTGGTATGAAGACCACTAGACTCAATAGCTATAAGCAGATCACCCTCTTTGACCTTATCACCAGTAATTACTTTTGCTTTATCAACAATTCCTGTAATAGCACCAGCAATATCATGCTCACCGCTTTGATAAGTACCAGGCATCTCGGCTGTCTCACCCCCAACCAAAGAGAGATTGTTTTCACGACAAGCTTTACACATACCTTTAACAATATCTGCCATCAAGTTTGGATCTAGCTTGTCATGAGCTACATAGTCAAGAAAGGTAAGCGGCTTTGCTCCCATCACCAAAATATCATTAACACTATGGTTGACGATATCCTCACCGACAGTATCAAATTTTCCAGCCAGCTTAGCGACAGAGAGTTTTGTGCCAACACCATCAATACTCTGCACCAAAATAGGCTCATCGTATTGCTGGACAATTTCTTTAAGATTAAACAGTGCACCAAAGCTCCCAAGCCCTGTAATTACAGCAGGCAAATGAGTACTAGCCACATCTTCTTTGATTAATGAAACTGTTTTGTTACCAGCATCTATATCAACACCAGAATCTGTATAGGCGGAGCTCATAAGCCTGCCTTTTGTTTTAAATACTCTTTATAACCCACAGCCTCTAATTTATCAGAAAGAGCTTCAACTTTTTCACGCATACCATTTTTAAAATCCACAAGTTTTTGATGCAATTTACTATCATGCGAGCCTAAAATTTGAGCAGCTAAAATCCCAGCATTTCGAGCGCCGTTGACCGCCATGGTTGCGACTGGCACTCCAGGGGGCATTTGCACTGTAGCCAGTAATGAATCCATACCATCAAAGCTTTTTTTGATAGGCACGCCTATTACTGGCAAAGCCGAGTGGGCAGCAACAGCACCAGCCAGATGCGATGCCATACCAGCACCTGCAATAATCACCTTAAGCCCTCGTGCCTGAGCTGTTTTAGCATAGTCAGCAGCCTTATCTGGACAACGGTGTACCGAAGTTATCGCCATTTCAAATTCTATATCCAGCTCTTCTAAGATCTTTGCAGCCTCCTGCATAACTTCAAGATCAGAATCAGAGCCCATAACTATACCTATTTCTGCGGGCATTTAAAGGATTTTAGCAAAAGCTAAGAAGTAAGAGCTAAAAATCTCCCTAGTTTCGAGTTCCAAGCATGACTTTGTTTAGCTTTGTTCGCTAAAGTACCGTCATCAATAGCTTTTATAATCTTGTTATAGTCTATCTTTCCATCATGACTAGGTTGAGGATACTGTGGACTATCCAAGGTATCTAAAATAGACATAGCTTCTTTTGCGTCTTCAATACTCAGGTAAAAACCGTCAGCCGTTTTAAGATTGTTACTAGCGCTTCTCCATTCTGCTGTTCCAATATACCCTATAGAGCCAGAATTATAATGATTCTTAGTTATTACACCATCAGATTTAGGGCCAGAAAATGAGTCCAACTTTTCATAAGCAACAACCGTATAGCCTGGTTTCCGAATAAATAATTTTGGGTTTTCTGATGCCTTCTGAGTATCCTGTGATCTCAGTATTTCAGCTGTCAATCTTAAATGTTTTAATGCGCGTTGAATGTCTGCTGGATTAGACCAGCTTATTTTTGTTGTCATAACTCACCTCCCAGTGCTTATGCTTTAGTTAAAGGATTATTATTAATATTTTTGATAATAGAATTTAGATTTTTAAGGCAAAGCCTTTAAAAACTTTGAAGCTGGCATCATAAAGACCTGAGCTCCGTTGATATCTTCTAGTCTCTTATCACTTTTTCCATCTATATGCACTTGAAAAGCACGTGGGATTTTAACTCTTTCTAGTAAATATTTTAAATTTGGATCTAAAGCTTGAGCAGAACTTTTGACTTCGACAGCTAACCAGGCTTTGCTTTTTACTAAAATCACAAAATCAACTTCATGCCCTCTAAGATCTCTAAAAAACCTAAGCTCAGCCTTCATTCCTTTTACATCTCTTAAATAGTCTACTAAACGCAGCAGATGCAAGGCAATTAAATTTTCAAAGCGAGCAGCTCTATCATTAATCATGCCCCAATCCCAGAGATATAATTTCTGTTCTTTTTTAACAGCCTTGATTTTAGTACTTGCCATCGGTGAGATCCTAAAGCATGCATAGATTTTCTCAAAAATACTGAGCCAGTTACTAGCTGTTTTATGATTGATCTCAAGATCTTCTCTGAGGCTATTGATAGACAAAGGAGATCCTATAACATGAGCTAATTGTTCTAATAAAAGCTCCATTTTATCCAGCTCATAAACTTTTTCTAAACTACTGATCTCCTCTCTAACCAAACGCTCGTTATAACTAAGCTGCCAGCGTTGGTATTCTTGCCTTGATGCTGATAATAAGGGCTCAGGGAAAGGACTTAGACCTA
>CAWUIS010000191.1:0-3579 GCA_963922625.1 uncultured Candidatus Melainabacteria bacterium
GATTCGCTACCATAGAATGCTCGGCATAAACGTACTTTGGCAGATTGGTACTGACCATGCCGGTATTGGTACCCAGATTTTAGTTGAGCGACACCTCAAAAAAACCGAGCATAAGCGTAAAGAAGATATTGGCAGAGAAGAATTTCTGAAAAGAAGCTTTGCCTGGAAAGAAGAATATGGTGGCAAAATTCTCGAGCAAATGAAAATTCTAGGATTTAGTCCTGATTATTCTCGGGCTAGATACACCATGGACGATCATTACATCAACGCTGTTGAAGATGTTTTTATTAAGTATTTTAATGAGGGGAAAATTTATCGTGGAAAACGCATAGTCAATTGGTGCCCTCATTGTAAAACTTCTCTTTCTGATTTAGAAATTGATAAAGAAGCTGCTAAAAAAAAGCTTTATAAAATCAAGTATTTTTTAGAAGATGGCTCTGAAGCTCTTGTTGTTGCAACAACTCGTCCTGAGACTATCTTTGGTGATGTTGCTGTTGCCATTAACCCTGATGATGATAGGTATGCAAAAATTATCACTAAGCTTAAAGCTGAACCTGGCTCTATTAAGGTGAAGCTACCTTTTACTGCTAAATTGGTGCCGGTGATACTTGATGAGCATGTCAAAACAGACTTTGGGACAGGTGCTCTAAAAGTTACTCCAGCGCATGATGCTAATGATTTTGATATCGCAAAGAGACATAGTCTGGAAGCTATCACGATTCTTGATGATACTGGCAAAATGCTTGATTGCAGTGAAGTGCCTCAATACTTGAGTGTCTATGATGAAGATGGTGAACAGAGCCATGAGCTTTACGGGCTTGATCGCTATGAAGCCCGTAAGCTTGTTGTAAAAGCTTTACGCGATGATTTGCTTGAAGAATCTGAATACGAGCAAGAAAAAGATCTGCACGATAGATGCGGTACAGAGATAGAGCCTTATCTAAGCGACCAATGGTATGTGGCAATGAAAGGTTTTGCACAAACTGCTTTGGATTTGGAGGCTAGCGGCGAAACAAGCTTTGTGCCAGATAGATACAATGTGATTTTTAAAAATTGGCTCGAGAATATTCAAGACTGGTGCATCAGCCGTCAAATTTGGTGGGGACATCGTATACCAGTTTTTTACTATGAAGAAAACGGCGAGGAAAAATACTACGCTGCAAAAGAAGCTAGAGATCCAAGTCATAGACAAGACGAGGATGTACTAGATACATGGTTTAGTAGTGCTCTTTGGCCTTTTGTGACAATGCAAGATGATGACAAGATATTCGAGACTTTTTATCCGACCAATGTTTTAGCAACAGCAAGAGAGATCATAAATCTTTGGGTTTCAAGGATGATTTTTTCTTCTGAATACATTGAGAAACAAATCCCATTTAAAGATACCTTGATTCATCCGGTTATCCAAACACCTGATGGTAAGCGTATGAGTAAATCAAAAGGTAACGCTATCAATCCTCTTGAGATGGTTGATAAATACGGTAGCGATGCTAGTCGTATGTGGTACGCCAGTGTCAGTGTTTATAGCAACCAAGATGTGAAATTCCCTGGACGCAAGGATAAAAAACAAGGTTGGCTCTCTGATACCTTCGAGCAATATCGTAAGTTTTGTAACAAGCTTTATAACGCAGCAAAGTTTGTCATGATGAGGATCCAAGAGCAAGGTGATTTTGAGCCCACTGCAAATTTTGATCTTGATAAATTAAATATTGCTGACAAATGGATCTTAAATAAATTCACAAAGGTCCTGGAAAATATTGAATCTGCTTTTGAAACTTATGATTTAGCTCGAGTACAAAAAGAGATCTATGAATTTTTATGGTTTGATTACTGTGATTGGTATTTAGAGCTTACAAAAATTGAAGGTGATACTAAACAGCAAAATCAGATTCTTTTTTATGTGCTTGAAAATTCCTTAAAAGCTTTACATCCAATCATGCCATTTATCACAGAAGAGATTTGGCAAAATATTGCTCCAAGATCTAATACTATTTCTTTTGAAAACTATCCTAGAGCTAATGAGAAGCTTGTGGACAAGTCTGGTGCTAGTGAGAAATTGGAGTTTGTTGTTGAACTAATTTCAAATTTGAGAAACTCTAGGCAATCTCTTGCTATCCCTTGGTCATCTGAAATTAAAGTGATTTATCAAACAGAAAATAAATTTGAATTAGATGCAATCAATGAATGTAAAGAATTTTTGATTAAAATCGTTAAACTTGCTTCTTTGACTGAGTTTGAAACTGCTGTTGATAAGCCTAATAACGTCAATCTGGTAAGAAGCACCAAGCTTATAATTCCGCTTGCTGGCTTGGTCGATTTAGAGAAATTAAAAACAAATCTCAATACAAAAATTACTAAGATTTCTAAGGACATCAATGTACTTGAACAAAGACTAGGTTCGGATAATTTTGTTAAAAACGCCAAAGCTGAAAAAATTGAAGAGACCCGTGAAAGTTTAGAAAATTGTTTGCAGCAAAAATCAATATTTGAAGAGGAATTAAGCGCGATCTCTTAGATGACAGACTCCCAGCCATCAATTGAAGATGCTATTGAGTTTGCAAGCAAAGTTCTTGAAGCTAAGCCTGGTGAAGCTTGCAAAGTGCGGCACGGCTTTAATTACAAAGACTCTGTCAATGCGAATTCTGCTAAATTTTATAGGCCAAAACCAGAAGAAGAAAAAATCATTTATTCTGCTCCAGGACGAGCTATGAGCTTAGGACTCGCTAAGATTGCTGAAGATAGTAGAGCCGGTCTCCACCCCAACCATAATAGCCCAGGCAAGTTTAGTGATGATCTGCAAATTATCCCCTCTTTTGATATCAATGTTTTTGCTCATCTGCATTCTAAAAATTCTTTACTTGATGAATCCTACCAGGAGGTCAATGCAACGATTACAAGAAGGCATGTTCACAGTCTGCTCAATCAGTTTTCTCATATCTCGACTGAATGTTTTTATGGTTTTATGGCTACTACACAAGAAGAAGATAAACGTGACTATAAAGTATGGATAAAAAAAGGTAAGCCCGGTTTTTTTGGGAAAGTTTATCAGAATCACCTTGACCCTACTTATGAAGAGACAGTAGTGGCTTTGCTTAATTCAGATACCGAGTTGATGCATCTTTTACAGTCAATTACGAGAAATGATAAAGGTGAAGTGGTAGATGTTAAGCATCTTAGTTTTGATGCTGGTATTGCACTTGTGATTAACCAATCAACCATAGATGCTAGTGGACGTTTGAGAAATTTAGCTCATGTTGGAGTTACCGGCTCTAAAGCCAATTCTTTTAAAAATACTCTTGAGCGTTTTGATGACGGAACTTTGGTTTGGACCACCTCTGACTATAAAACTTTTAGAAATAAAACTGGTGCTGCTGCTTTTTTTCCTGATGCGAGTGTGAGAATACTGGAGGGTTCTAATAAAAGATTAGGAGAGTATTCTGCCCGTAACCTTGGTGCTGAAGCAGTTAATCCAGAAACCCAAGAATGGGGAGGTTGTTATGACCCTGCTGCTTGTATCGCAGAAAAACACGATAAATATATAATAAGAAGGGAGTACAAAGCAGCTGTAAAAAGGCATGT
>CAWUIS010000192.1:0-3548 GCA_963922625.1 uncultured Candidatus Melainabacteria bacterium
TGTTGCAGTGATTCCTGACTTTAACCGTTATGGACTTGAAAGAAATCTACGCGGCAATGTACATGCTGTTGATCTCAACAGAAACTTTCCTGCTAGTAACTGGTCTTCTCATTACAGCAATAAAGCCTACTTCCCGGGTTCTAGTCCTGGAAGTGAAACCGAAACAAAAAGACTCGTTGAAATCATTGATGGCTTGTATCCAACCATGATTATTGCTCTTCATACTAATCACTATGTACAACATTTTCATCCTCCTCAAGTCAATTATGACTGCGTCGAAGAGTGCCGTGGTATCGAAAGAGCACACAAATTATCTGAGTATTTAGAGCTACCTTTGACTAATGACATTGGTTACCCAACTCCAGGCTCTCTTGGCAGCTATGCCAAACAAAGAAAAATACCCTGCATTACTCTTGAAATGGATGACAAATATTCCAACCAAGGTGCATGGGCAAAATATGGACCTGAGCTCATGAGGTTTCTTACTAAGTTATAATTATCAAAATGGGCAATATCACGCAAAAGCTCAAAAACTCACAAGCTAAAAAAGCAATTATTCTCGGAAGCGGTGTCAGCGTCTTTGATGGCATAGATCCTATTGCAAGCATCAAATATTCCGAGTTGCCTAATTGGCCTCTTGGAAAAGTAAAAGGGCATAAGGGTGTGCTTGATATCTATGAAAATCTCTGGGTTTTACGTGGCAGAGCACATATTTATGAAGGTTTTAGCTGGCAAGATGCTTGTTTCCCTACCCAGTTTTTAGCTGACCAGGGTATTCAAGAGCTGATTTGTACCAATGCTGCTGGAGGCATTAATCCTGACTTTGAAATTGGTGATTTAATGCAAATCACTGGCTATGTTAATTTTCTAAAACCAGGACTTGCTAGAGGCAACCTTGATGCGATATCTAATAAAGTGCAAATCCTAGATGGTTTTTCAAAAGCCACAGAGAAACCAAGAAACGAAAACTTGCACAGAGGAGTTTATGTCGGTGTGCATGGACCAAATTATGAAACCGATGCTGAGATATCGATGTTTCGCTCAATGGGCTGTGATGCTGTTGGCATGTCAACTATCCCAGAGATTGAAACAGCGCAGAAAAATAAAATGCAAGTCAGTGCTTTTAGCATTATCACAAACGTCTACGGCAAAACAGAAGACTTGGGGCATGATGGGGTGGTCAAAGTTGCAAAAGAAACTAGTAAAAAACTGAGCAAGTTTTTAGGGCTCAATTAATGCAAGAAAAAATCACGGTACTTACTGCTTATGACTTTAATACTGCAAGAGCGCTTGCTGAGTCTGGTATCGACTTTATTTTGGTTGGTGACTCACTTGCCATGGTTGCCCTTGGTTATCCTGATACTAAAAGAGTCAGCTTAGGTGAGATGCTGATCTGCCTGCGTGCTGTAAAGAGAGGAGCCCCTGAAACAAAAATCATCTGTGACTTACCACTGGTCTCCTGCAAAAAAATCACTGACATCATAAAAGCTTCTCAGCAAATGATTCAAGCAGGAGCGAATATCGTCAAAATTGAGGGTGCAGAAAAAGATACTCTTAGAGCTATTAAAAAATTACGCGAAGAAAACATCCAAGTCATGGGTCATATCGGCTTTACACCACAAAGTTTTGATAAACCAGTCTTAGTTGACGATAAAGAAAAATTACTTGCTGACGCTAAAAAACTTGAGGATGCTGGTTGCATGGCAATGGTACTTGAAATGATACCTACAGAAATAGCTAAAGAAATCACCAAGTCTGTCTCTGTGCCAACTATCGGCATTGGTGCCAGCAGTGCGTGCTCCGGTCAAGTTCTTGTTAGCGATGATCTGCTTGGTAGGTATGACTTACTCAAGCCTAAATTTCTAAGACGCTATGCTTTGCAGTATCAAGAAATGGTCTCTTCTTTTAAGCAATATATCAAGGATGTAAAATCTCAAGACTTTCCTAATATAAATGAGTCTTATTGAAAACTCTAACTGTTTTTAGTATTAAATCTATGTTTTAATAGTTGTTACATAATATGACAACTATTAGCAACCCATTACTGGCTTACACGGAATTTGCACCTTATAAAAAAATTCAGGCAAGCGATATAGAACCTGCTGTCAAAGAGGCCATCAAGCTTGCTGAAACTAAACTCAGTGAAATACTCAGCCTCTTAGAAGCTGGTGATACAGCTGAGCTTAATTTTGAAAACACATTACTTGCTTTTGATGAGATGGAATACCATATTGACAAAGCTTGGACTCCAGTTGAAAACCTACTTTCTCTCATGGGTAGTGATGATATCCGCAAAGAAGCTGAAAAAACCCGTCCACTTGTTGTTGAGTTTTTTACTAATTTTTCTTTAAACCCCAAAGTCTACGAGCTTGTAAAAAAATACTCTCAGACAGACGAAGCCAAGGCACTGACTGGCGAGAAAAAAAGGCACCTTGAAAATAGCCTCAAAGGCTTTGTACTAGCTGGTGCTGAGCTTGAAGGAGAAGATAAAGAAGAATTTAAAAAACTAAATCTTGAATTAGCAGAACTGACACAAAAATTTTCAGACAATGCTACTGACTCAAAATTTGAGCTGATACTCACTAATACTAAAGATCTTAGTGGGTTACCAGAAGATAGTATCCAGGCAGCTCAAGCACTTGCCAATGAACTCAGAAAAAAAGCACCAGAAAAAGTCGCTGAAGGCTCTGCTGTTTTCAATCTAGACTACCCTTCCTACTCACCTTTCATGAAATTCTCTGATCGTAGTGATCTAAAAAAACAACTCTACATGCAATTTTTAAAACAAGGAACCAAAGAGGCGAGCAAAGGAATTCTGGCAGATAAAGAAATCGACCTTAATAACGAGGATCTCATCAAGAAAATTTATCAAGCTAAAACCCGCAAAGCACAATTGTTAGGATTCAAAAATTATGCTGAGTATAGCCTTGAAACCAAGATGGCAGAAAACCCAAAACAAGTAATTGAGTTTATTGAAAGACTTGCACAAAAAGCAAAACCACTAGCTCAAAAACAATATCAAGCATTGGTAGACTTCCAGAAAAAAATCAACTATCAAAATTCTGAAAACAATCCAGAAAAAGTCTATCCTTGGGATAAAGAATATTTATCAGAACAACTACGAAAAGCTGAGTATGACTTTGATACCAATGAAACCAAGCCTTACTTTGAGATTAATCAAACACTCAAAGCGATGTTTGAGCTAGCTGAAAATCTTTTCTCACTAGAAATCACAAAGACTGATGCCATTGAAACTTGGCACGAAGATGTTGAAGTTTATGAAATCAAAGAAAGGCAAGGAGAAAAACTTGGAGTTTTCTATGTTGACCTTTATCCTCGAGATATCAAACGTCAAGGTGCTTGGATGATGCCACTCCAGGGAAGTTATCAAGAAAAAGATGGTTCTAGAAAACTTGCTCAATGTGTTTTAAGCTGCAATTTGACGAAGGCTAGTGGTGACCAACCTTCACTTTTAAATCACCTTGAAGTCACGACAATGTACCATGAATTTGGTCACGCATTACATCACCTCTTATCAAAGACAGAAC
>CAWUIS010000193.1:0-3546 GCA_963922625.1 uncultured Candidatus Melainabacteria bacterium
TTGGACGCGCATCTGCTCTCTCGTTCATTACGATGCCTCCCTTGATGCTTGCTGCTCCTGAATAAAAGCTTTAACTTCTTTGTACTCTGGAAATAACTCTTCTTCAAGCTTCTGAAGATCAGCGGGATCTAAGTCAACAGTCTCATCTTCATAATTGAAAACCTTATTACCCTCGTATTGCTTGTAGGTGTCCATTGGATACACTTCAACTTCTTCTTTGTACTTATTTTTGAATTTAACAGGCAATCTGAAGCCAGTGAGCGGGATTGCAAGTTTGTTATAGACAAAACCGCTAAGCCTATTACCCTCAGAATCGTACCCTCCATAGCATTTAAAGAATGGCGAACCATTTCTAGCAGTACCGGGCTGCAAGTAAAATCTTTGCCCGTCATCTGCATCAGAAAGAACATAGACATCACCAAACTTTGTTTTACTAGGCCATATAGCAGATTTCTTAACTGCATAACCTTTTATTGTTGTATAAGCTTCACCAACTGGCATCTTCTTACCATTAGGTGACACCTTCTGCTCATCTTTTATTAGTACATCTACTCTTATGTCTTTATCAGTAATCATATCCAACTCCTTTTCTAACTACCAACCAGGTCATTGATGCTCCCCAATTCTCTTAATAGCTCTAAGGCGCGCTCAATTCTTTTCTCAACCTCTTCATGAGTGAGTTTTAAAATTTTTGATATCTTCTCTATCTCAAATGGCTCGCTGCCATTGAAACCGAAACGAAGAATAACTACCATCTTCAAATCATTTGGTAGATCATCTATAGCATCCTTGATAGTTTCTTGGATGTACTTTGTCTCACCGTCATCACTACCAACTGACTCTAGGTATGACTCCGAGGCAAAGTTATAAAAGTTAGTGGCACTCTTAATATTTTCAAGATTCTTGTCATCCAGTCCTAGCTTCTCAGAAATGTACTGGTCACCAGTTGCTGACCCTAAAACCTTCTTATCAGAATCAGATAGTTTCGCTACTAAGTCATAGACTGTTTCCGGGATAGGTACAAGCATTGACTTAGCGACATATCTTTTTAAATCCTTCTGAAGCCAGAGCGCATAATATCTTTCAAATGCCATGGGGCGTGATCCAAGCTCACCCTCTGTCTGATACTTTTTAATCGCTTTTAGGAGTGTTTGATCTGCTACTTGTCTAAGGTCATCTTTAGACTGAAACGTAGAATAGTTTTTGATATACCTCTTGGTTAGTGGCGTCAGCAAGTCACGCAAAGTTTCAAAAGCCCCGTCATCATTGCGAGCAGCTTCGATAATAGGATTTAATGTAGCTCCATAAATTGGCATTAGATTACCCCCCTCCTCTTTAGCTCCCAGAAAGACTTTGCTAACATGCGTACGTCATCTAAAGCATCATGAGTTTGTATAATTTCTTCTTCAAAAAGGATTTTGTACAGCTCCTCTAGTTTGGGGGGCTTAAATTTAAGCTTCTGCTCTAGGTTTGCAATCTTCTTTTCTTGTCTTTCTTTTGACTTGCCTGTAAGGATTTTTAATTTGAGCTTCTCCTTATCAATACAATCCTTTTGACCTTTAGTTTGGTTGATCTGACAAAAATCTATGCTCGCTTCTTTAGTACAGAACATCTTGTCTTCTTCGATACCTGAAGTTAGACCGAGTCTTAGAAACTCACTCTCAACAACTGGGTAATCAAATTTAATATTGTGGGCAACTATTTTATCCGCGCGTCTCACGATGTCTTGGAAGATAGTCAGACACTGGTATGGGTTTAAACCAACCTCTTCGGCAAGCTCTTTGTTAATCCCATGGACCTTAGCTGCGCCCTCTTCAATTTCAAAGTCACCGGGCTTAAAGATGAATGAATGCTCGTGTAACGCCCTACCTGATTCATCTTGTAAAGAGTACGCGAGCTGTACGATTCTTGGGTGGTTATCACTATCAGAAGGTCCCTCGTACCTGTTTTTAGGAAGTCCTGTTGTTTCCGTATCAAAAAAGAGAACTCTCATTATGCAGCCCTCCTTCTTGTTTTACTTTCGTGTTCTAAAAGATAGCCAGCAATTAGAAGATGATCAATATAGTCACCGTCTGCTTTTATGCGGTTTGCTTTAGAGGAGACCCAAGCACAGTTACCTTTTGTATAACCTAAGCTTGGAATAATACGATCAAGTTCGGGGGCATGTGGTGACTTTTGCTGAACACCTTTTTTAATAGGTGTTTGATATATTGCGCAGTTGCCATCCCAAATACTCTCTAAGTAAATCTCATCTAAATCGTAATTAACTTTATACTCTTTTGCGTGGTATCTAGCTCTATTACATGCATACTTGAAAAAACTTTTCAGGTAACATTTTCTATCTATAACTTTCTTACAACTTTTACAGTAATTGTTGTAACCATCTTTTCTTAAACTATTTTTGTGAAACTCACTTAAATCTAATTCTTGTCTGCATTTACTGCAAACCTTCGTCTTCCCCACTGTCATTATCAACATCCTTTTTTGCGGTGCGAGCGCTGGATATTGTTTTGATATCTTCGACCAATTCTTGGATAGCTAAGTTATAAAGCATTAGAAGCCTCCTCAAAAAATTGTTTGCTACGGTTAAACTTAAAAGGTACTGTGCCTTTTGATGAATGCCGTGCTTTTGTAATATGCAGAATGTAATCTTCAGGACTATTCTCATAGTCAGGACAGTTCATCTGTAGAATAATTGCTGCATCCTGTTCAATAGTTCCACTTCCTCTAAAATCACTCGGTTGAGGATCTTTATTCTCTCGCCCGTATTTGCTTCTATTGTACTGAGCAAGTAGGACGACTATCTTTCCTGTTGAGTCAGCAAGTTGCTGAAGTGTTCTTGTTGCTTTTACAAGATCTTCGTATCTATGCGCGCCATCTAGTAAGTGAAGATGGTCAACAATAACCACTTGTGCTGAACTTTGTTTTGCTTTCTGGCAGATTGAGTGTACACAAGAATCTTTGAATACTCCGATTGGATATTCTTTTGTTATTGAGTGTATCGCTCCAACAGTCTCTAAAGTCTTTTCTGTAATATCCTTAAAGTCATAATTTGAGAGAATTACATTTTTCTGATAGGACTTTGCAAGAGCAAGCCTTTTGAATAAATCTTCAGAGTTCATCTCAAGATTGTTATATAGGACTGGTATCCCAAGCTCACACCAATAACGTACCAGGTTCAAGGCAAATGCTGTTTTACCAAAACCACTATCTGCACCAACAACGACTAAGCTCCCATAAGGTATACCGCACAATAGACTATCTAGTTTTTTAAAACCAGTATCAATAGACATCACTTCGCCACTCTCTAAACTATGAGCTAACTTCTCCAAACAAGAACGACCTATTTCTTCCATACTCTTAACAGAGTTAACAACTGGTATTGAAAGTATGTTGTCAATGATTTCTTTTATACACTCATCAGCAGGAATGCTAGACAATATTGAGTCTTGACTAGAATGTAATATTTCACTAAGTTGGTTTTTAATATGATCTACATGAACATCTTTGATTTACGAGAGTTGTTCTTCTTTTGGTTGTATCAGG
>CAWUIS010000194.1:0-3528 GCA_963922625.1 uncultured Candidatus Melainabacteria bacterium
CTGCCATTTTTTATATTTATGGCAAGCCAGTTTACTATAGCCCAAAAGAAAAGTAAAAAAATGACAATAGTTATAACTCTATTGCCTAAATCAAGATCTACAGCATCGCTACCAATTGATTCCATTCTTTAATCCTATCAGTGTCTAGGAGTTTCTATTTTGCATTTTGAAAATAGCTTGCCTAATAGTGATCTGCCGGCTTAACTCTATGCTCTCAATGATTTCATTAATCATTTTTTGATCTTGGCTAAAAGCAGATGCCATCATAGACCAAATATTGACTTGATAATCAGAGCTAATTTTAATAAGACTTTCTTTGTAATCACAAAGATCAAAATTAATTGCCTTAAAAAGATCTGTGATTTTTTGTTTATCAAAAATTTGCTCATAGTTGCGAGCAAGTGTTTTTTCTAGTAAATCCTTGGTGTTTTCAATAATGGGACTTTGGACCTTTTCACTAAGTTTTGTATAGAACTCAAGGTTCTTTTGAATAATGACAAGCTCTTCTTCGCTAAGCTCATCAAAACCATAAGTTGGTGCTGAAATGTTGAAAACAAAATAGCCGTCATTTTTTATAACGCAAGCAATATTTGCAAGTGATTTACTAAGGTCTTGAAACAAATGAAAACAATTAAGCGCATAAGCCATATCAAAAACCATATCTTCAAGCTCAAGAACGTCTTCGATTTTAGCTTCGATATAATTAGCTTTATCTCCGAGTCTTTCTTTGGCTTGGGCCATCATCGATGAGGAAGGTTCTAGAACAGTTATATTTTTAGCACCTTCTTTAATGAGCTCCTCAGAGCCAATACCAGTCCCAGCACCGATATCTAAAATACTGGCCTCAGGATTTTCACTAACAGGGTTAACCAACTTTATAGCTTCAATAGCACTAAGTAAGTAGATTTCATCTGTACTTGAATACTTTCCTGAAGCATTTTCGCTTTCAAAAGGGTTTGTATCCACTTGATTAGCCATCATCTCCTCCTAGTAAACCAATTTCAGCAGCTCCCACCATGGTACCAGCAAGTTGAGTAATTCTTAGTCCAAAATTATCATCGATTACGACAACCTCACCGCGTGCAATAAGTTTGTTGTTTACAAAAAGGTCAACCGGTTCACCTGAAAGTCTGTCTAACTCTATGATTGACCCCTTGGTGAGTTTAAGTATATCTTTCAACTGCATTTCAGCACGCCCCAGCTCTACAATTAAGCCCATGCGAATATCAAGAAGCAAATTAAGATTTTTTTGCTCATCTACACTAGCAGGATCATGGGTATCAATGATTTCTGCAAAGTCAGCACCAAGCACATCACCTACCGTCTCAGCTTCAGAACCTGATTGAGCACCTGAGCCAATACCAGTCATCATCAGACTTGCATTGATTAGATCGTTTGCAAGATCCAAAGAAAAATCAATACTATCCCCATCTTCTGTTTGGATATTAAACTTAAATCCAGTTTTTTCAAGACCTGCAGGGTTCTCTATTACAACAGATCCTTCAGGACCAGCTTCCACTAACTTAGGCTCAAAACCTTGTAATGCAAAACTTTCGTCTTGAAGAAAATCAAAGCTTGCTCCAAGCTGACCAAAAACCTCAGATACTACAGAGCTAAAGGCACCAAGGCTAGTATCATCAAGCTCAGCAACATCTTCCCCCATGAGAGCTGAAGCAATTTTAGCAGCAGCATTCGCTGGAATAAATAAAGCAATAGAACCAAAGCTAGCTTCAGCAAAAGCGGATTGCAAAACAATACTTTGCTCATCAACAGTGACAGTACCAGCAGCACTAACAGCATCGCCAATATCTGCAAGATTAATATTTGCTTGTTTGTTTATACTTGCTGAAAGACTAGAACCGGCAGATTGACAAAGTTGACTAAGCAAATCTGCAAAACTATTTTTGATAGTATCGTCCAAAGGCATAAGGGGCTAACTAAGTTATACCCCAGATATAGAATTAATGATTACCTGCTTCATTGCTGTAGATACTTCTGGACTCTCGCCTACAGGCTTTAATTGTTCTAAAACTAAGTCAGGAATTTGATTGCGAACTGCATTTATAATTTCAGGGATATCATTTTTAAGATGAGAACCACCTGCTAGAAACAATGGCAGTATTTTGATATGTCTAAAACCATCGGCATAAGACTTCTGGATAATATCTCTTAAAGTCGGTGAGCAAAACTCCATGTAAGCAAGTTCTACTACATCATCACCATGTTCTTTTCTAAGATCAGTGATAATAGCTTCAAATGGTAGCCGCCACCTTGAGTCACGACTACCATGAGCTAGCAAAATTATTTTTGCAAAATTCAAATTTAAGCCTCAACTCCCCAACGAGTTTGAATACCTTTCAAGCCAAGTGCTTGGTATAAAGCAGATAGTCCAACTAGACCATAAACAACTTTACTTAGCATACTAGTCTGACCAAAGCCCATTCCAAATATAAATGCTACTAAGTCAAAATCCATAACAGCAACTAAACCCCAGTTCAAACCACCGACTACTAAAAGTATCGCGGCAACTACATCAACAATTTTCATTTAAAACTCCTTACGGGCAAACAGCCCTTAAATACAAAATACCTAAAAAATTTAAATTCTAGTGATGAATTGGCATAAGCTGCAGATAGTCACTGCAATATACGTATGTACTACCAAGCTAGACAGACAAAGTCGACAGAATTTCTTTAGAGCATGACCTTGAAACTGTGATCATTTTTTCTTTGTATAACTTCAAAATTAAATCATAAGAACCATCACCATTTGGGATCATATGCTCGACATAGTTAAGGTTGACAAGCACCCCAGAACTAGCTTTATGAAAGCCATGATCTTTGAGTCTATTTTCTAGTTTATCGATAGTGTAGTAAGTTGGAAAGCTCTCATCCTCTGTGTAGATATTCACTTTGCGTGAGTCTCTTTGTGCAAAGACAATGTTTTTAGGATCCAAGAATCTTACAGTTCTTTCGCTGTAATCTTTTACTGGTAGTTTGTCATTGTTGAGTTTGTTTTGTTCTTGGATTACCTTATCAATCACTGATTTAACGTCATTGTATTGTGGTTCATCGGATTCTAAGTTGTGTTTGACTTTTTCCAAGGTCTGCAAAATTCTTTCTTCTTCAAAAGGTTTCACGACATAATCAAGAGCTGAAATTTCAAACGCTTCAATGGCAAAGCCAGTATTGCCTGAGATAAAAGCAATTTGAGGTGGTTCTTCAAAATCGATTACCATTCGACCAAGTTCGATACCGCTCATCACAGGCATTTCAATATCCAAAAAGAGTACATCAGGTTTTAAGCTTTCTAAAAGCTCTAAGCATTCTGCAGCAGAGTTAGCCTCTCCTATAATATCGACTCTATCTTTGACAATTTTTTTAAAAGTTAGGATATCTCCTGGGTTGTCATCTACTACTATTGCTGTTATTTTTTTGTCCATTTTTACCTCGGGAATTTTACAAAGAACTCAGTACCAAGTCCTGGTTCAGACTCTAGCCAAATTTCACCTTGATGATTATCAACGAT
>CAWUIS010000195.1:0-3520 GCA_963922625.1 uncultured Candidatus Melainabacteria bacterium
GTACCATTTATTTATATTTTGATTAGCACTTGAACGATGATTCAACCTGGCCACCGGTACCATTTATTTATATTTTGATTAGGACTTGAACGATGACTCAACCTGGCCACCGATACCATTTATAATGAGATTTACGATTTTAAGTTAGTTGGCAAAGGTAGAAAAGAAAAATTTGAGATTATAAACCAACCTTTGTTTGATGAGTTTATACAAAAAATTGAGGAATTAAAAAGTGAATAAAAAAAGAGAGATTGTTGACTCACGAGCACCCTGGGATAAATAAGGTGGGAAGCCAGTCTAGCTCCGCCTCACTAAGGCAATAAATTGAGTGCAATTTGTGGAGATGAGTTTGCTTGACTTAGCATACTTGCTGCTGACTGTTGCACTATTTGTTGTTTGACCATCACTGAAGACTCTTTTGCCACATCTACATCTTGTATCCTAGACCTTGAAGATTTAGCGTTTTCGACTGCAACATCAGTATATTCTAAGAATGATTCCATTGAGTTCTGGACAGCACCAACATAAGATCTCATTCTGGAAACATTGTCAATCATTATATCTAAGTCTGCAAGTGATCCATTAGCACTAGTAGTTGTTCCATCAACACTAGTAACACTTCCACTGCCTCCGACATGTATACTCACCAATGGACTTGAAGCACCTTCTCCCATACTGCCATTGGCTGTGGAACCTTCATGAATATTAATGCCAACCCCTGGTGCTCCAGTTGGATCTAAAACTATAGTATAGGTTTCATTATTGTTAGCACCAGTTTGTATAACTTTGTCTTCCTGAGTTGAAAATGAACCATCAATTAGTAAGTTTTTACCATTAAAGAACGTGGCTTCTGCAACAGCGTCTAAACCATCAACCAGTTCATTTATCTCTCTTTGTATTGAATCTAGCTCATCGTTGGAATTAGTTTCATTTGATGCCTGTACGAATAATTCTCTGATTCTTTGGAGATGGCTTTGAACTGATGAGAGTCCGCCTTCTGCTGTTTGTAACATGGAAATTGCATCGCCAATATTTTGTTTTGCTTTTCCAAGACCGCGAATTTCTGAAGTAAGATTCTCTGAAATTGAAAGCCCTGCTGCATCATCAGCTGCTCTGTTGATTTTATAACCAGTAGACAACTTTTCAAGGGATTTTTGTAATCCTGATGTGTTCTTTGATAATGCTCTTTGAGCAAATAAACTTTGTTGGTTGGTATTAACTACTATTGACACTGTTTAAGGGGATTTTAAGGGTATTGGGTGACTTAAATATTTATCGGCAGCTTAGAAAATTTCTAAATAGGAATTATTTAGTAGATTTCATAAGTTTTAAAAATTTATTAGGGTCTTTTAAGTCTTGAAAATGAACTCTTTTTAATAATCCCGCTTAATCTGTATTGATATAATTCTTGCGTGGTCGGTGCGTTAAATAATCCGCAGGCAATACCTAATATGCCTCAAGCCAGTGCAACAGCTAGTCAGGTCCTGAGTCCTTCTGGCCCTGACACTATTAGCACTGCTGCTCTTCATCAAAACCCTAATAGCTTAAAAACAGGTACAGAGACTCTTATTATAGATTTTGATGGTTCTGTTGTTGATTTGACTAATATGTCTAATAAATCAGCAGCTAAAAAAGAAGGTCGTTTAAGAACGGTGGATAGTCTTGATAATCCTCCCAGAATTGATTTCATTTTAAATACTGCTTTCATAGAGCAAATTCAACAATTAAAAGCAAAAGGTCATAAAGTAATCTTTGCCAGTAATAAGCTTAATAACGAGCTTTTAAGAGATATCATTCATAACACCGCTGAGCTTAAAGATCTGGCTGAAGCATATCTAGGTAGAGAAGAATTCTGTCTTGATATTAACTATGATCACAAGCAATACCCTAATAGCCCCACCAAAATTTCTAGCCTAAAAAAACTCGGTAATGTGCTTTACCGGTTTACTGTAGGACCATTTAAGTATTTATATGATTCTGCGAAGTCGGTTTTTAGTAAAAATTCTTTAAAAGTAAGTTTTATGCCACCACTAAATATAGAAGTCTATCCACAGCTTGCAAGCATTATTGCCAAGAGAGAGGCAGCTGTGCCTAGTGCCACTTATATAACTGCTGATTTTGAACACAATAAGTCGATTGCCACTGATTACCAAGTGATTAATGCAAAAGACCCAGATTGGTTTAATCAGATTTAATTTAAGATACTTGCAAATGGAATTTAAAACTAGTATAATAAATAGCCCCTTTTGGAACTTTTATGGTTCAAATTACTACTATTTTAAGTATCAACTCTGACCCCGCAATTACTTTATAAAAGGAGAAGGCCTGTGCCTCGTAAAAAAACTGCTAAATCAAATATGCTAGAAGAAGAAATTCTAGGCTATGACGAAGAAATGATGGAAGAAGCTGAAGGCTTTGATTCAGACGTCAGTCTAGGCAATGTAAATATTGAATCAGACATCATCTCATCTGCTGCCAGCCGTGGAGCTGCAAACCAAGCAAATAGAGATTCAGAGGAAGTTGTTGAGACGGTTTCGCCTCTATCTGACGATTCAGTAAAAATGTATCTTAGAGAAATTGGTCGTGTGCCTCTTCTCAACGCTAAGCAAGAAATTGAACTAGCAAGAAGAATCAAAGAAGATGATATTACAGCTAAAAGAAAGCTAGTACGTCACAACTTAAGATTAGTAGTTTCGATTGCTAAAAAATATGTCAATCGTGGCTTACCTTTTCTTGATTTAATTCAAGAAGGTAATTTGGGGCTAATCCGTGCTGCTGAGAAATTTGATCCAGAGCGTGGTTATAAGTTTTCAACTTATGCAACTTGGTGGGTAAGACAAGGTATCACAAGATCTCTTTCTGATAAATCTAGAACTATCCGCGTCCCTGTACATATGGTTGAGACTATCAATAAATTCAAAAAGATCGCTCGTAAACTTGGTCAAGAATTGAACCGTAGACCTACAGAAGAAGAGCTTGCAACTGTTATGGAAGTACCTGTTGCTAAGGTCAAAGAGATTGTATCTGCAATGCGTACACCGGTCTCACTAGAGTCACCTATTAATAATGAGGACGATGGTAAGCTGGAAGACTTTATTGCTGATCCTAACCAAACCATCAGACCAGAAAACAGCGCTACAGAGCAGCTACTTGCTGATGACATATTAAGAGTGCTTGATACTCTTACTCAAAAAGAGAAAGCTGTTATTCAACTTAGATATGGTATTGATTCTGGACAAGAGCGTACTCTTGAAGAGGTTGGTAGAATTTTGAGAATCACGCGTGAGCGTGTCAGACAGCTTGAGTTTAGAGCACTCAAAAAGTTGCGTCATCCTGAGCGAGCAATCAAGCTTAAAGACTACTTAGAATCAGCACAAGCTGCCTAGTAGATTAGAGCGTATACCTAGAAAGTAAATACCAAGCACTGCCGTTATAAATAAACTCATAGATCTCGCCTTTTTGTGCGTAACGATCTGAGCCGGCATTACTGCCTCTGCCCCATTGTATGGTGTTGGCTGTG
>CAWUIS010000196.1:0-3491 GCA_963922625.1 uncultured Candidatus Melainabacteria bacterium
CGCACGACTTCTATATCGCGAAAAGATAGTTGCCTGCCAATACCGGTACCGAATAGCTTAGCAATAGCTTCTTTAGCAGCGTATCTTCCAGCAAGTCTTTCTAGAAAGTTTTTCTTAGATTTTGAAGATTTAAGTTCAGTGATTTCTTGCTCACTAAAAACTCTTGCTAAAAACTTAGCACCAAATCTTTTGTAGATTTGTTCGATTCTTTGTGGGTCACAGAGATCAAAGCCTATTAGCATCAATAAACCCCTTATCTTTGGTATTTGCCAGCAGGTAACCAGCAGCTTCTAGGTAATTTTTCACAAGCACGGCATTGATACCAAACATTTCAGCCGGCTCATCTAAATTGGTGGTGTTGTTTTCAACACAAACCAAGTCTATTTCATGCTTCCAAGCTTGGTTCATAGGCGTACTATTACAGCAATCATAAGGAACTACTAAGTTGGCTAAATCAGCTACGACTATATCTCCTGGTCTTTGTCTAGATTTTTGCTGGCTCGGATCAGTATAGTTATTGGTCAAAGTTTTATAAGCGTCTGGAATGACGATGATCTCAGGTGAGTGTTGCAGGCATTTAAATACAGAGGCTAAAAAAGAGTCACTGAGGTATTCTGCAGCCACTTTGGCATCAACTTTTTCTTGCTTTGCTGATGAGGATATTATTGGAGCATGAGCGCTGGGCATCAAAAAAATCTTAGATACCAGGTGAGAAATTTTAGCTTCAATTTGCCCAATTGGATCATAGCCTGTACCTTGTTTGTAATTTTTGACAGCTTCAGATTCGCTGTCTTCATGTAAAACAGCCAGCAAAGCAAAAGCAGTAGCACCGGCATCACGAGCTCGCGCGCAGGCATCGAGTAGAGTATCTGGGTTTTTGATTTGGAGCAAATCTTCAGCCCCAATAGGCTCTTCTGTATAAAAAATCTCGTCTATGATATCCAAGCCATAGACAGCCTTTGCAGCTCCGATACAATTTTCTGTGAGTATGCGGTTTTGGTCATCGCAAGCTTTATCAAGCACAACAGCAATTTTGTGCTTGACATTAGGCCGGATGGCAATTTGATTTTGAAAAAACAAATCCATCAAAGCCCCTTCAAGCACTAATATATTTTCTGGGCTATCTGAAAGAAGAGCAGCATTCACAACATTAGGATGGGTAATTAAAAGATCAGAAGCTTTAGCAAGTAATTTTGCTGCCGGCACTGCATCTCCAGCAAAACCACCAATACTAGCCCCAATACCAGTTGGAACTATCATGCTGTTTATATTTCTGATTTGTGATAGTAGGTTCATAAATTTATCTAAGAAGCTATCTTACTACTAAAGCTTGAGATTCCTCACATTCGTTCGGAATGACACGGTCTGTCATTCGGAATGACCGGGTTCTTCGCTTGGGAATCAAGGTTTACTTAAAAAGAGCAGTCTCTTTAATATTGAAAGCTCTAACTAAAGCAAACAAAAGTGTTTTGGTGATAAATAGCGAGCTAAACAAACTCAAAAGCACACCGATCAAAAGAGTAATAGCAAAGCCTTTAACAATACCACTACCAAAAATAATCAAAATCAAACACACCATCGAAGTGTTCATATTAGAGTCAAAAATGCTTGTATAAGCCCTATCGAAACCATCACGTAGCCCAATAAGCACAGACTTACCTTCGTTCATTTCTTCTTTAGCGCGCTCAAAAATCAATATATTAGCGTCTACTGCCATACCAATACTCAAGATGAAACCAGCTAGTCCAGCCAGTGTCAAAGTGACATAGTCCTGAAAAACATAAAGCGCTGTCAGCACATAAATACTAAGAGCAAGTGCTGCAACCAAACCAGGCAGACGGTAAACAAAAATCATAAACAAAACCACAGCAAGCAAGCCAATCAAGCCAGCTCTTAGACTCTTAGAAATAGACTCTTGTCCCAAAGTAGCACCAATAGAGCGCTCTTGAAGAATTTTCACTGGTACTGGTAGCGCACCAGCATTAAGCTGCACTGCAAGATCTTGAGCTTCTTCGGCACTAAAATCACCGGTAATCTGTCCAGAACCAGCAGTAATAGCAGTACGCACATTAGGTGAAGAAATCAAATTTCCATCCAAAAAAATGCCAAGTGGTTTACCAATCAATCTAGAAGTCAAGTCACCAAATTTTTGAGCAGCATCTGGCTTCAGCTCAAAATCAATAGCCCATCTAGCAACTCCATCAGTACTTGCCATCGCTCTTTTAAGACCAGCACCAGTAATACCAGTAGAAATCCACTCTGCTGGTTTTTCTGGATCATCACTCTCTTTGAGCTCTTTAAATTCAAGCTCGGCGGTTGCCAAAAGTCGGCGTTTAACGCTGACAGGATCAGCACCAGGGACTTCAACTAGAATTCTAGTTTTGCCAACTTGCTGCACGATAGCTTCAGTGGTACCAGAAGCGTTTACTCTATTTTCAAAGACTTTAACAAGCCCTCTCATGGTTTGAGGAGTGATTTCAGGGACTTGCTCCGTAGCTAAAGCCTCGAATTCAAACTGCGAGCCGCCCACCAAATCAAGACCGAGCTTGAGTTCAGTAAAAACATGCGAGCTTCCAGAAGAAAAAACCAGCTGTTTTTTGAGCTTGTCATAAACTGGCTCCTCTGAAAAATTTTCAATACTAAAAAGCCCGTTAAAACTAAAATAAGCAATAAAAATAACTGTTAATATACGCCAGTTCTCTTTGATAAAGTTCATCGATGAGATTATAACTCAAGGATATCTTTGATTTAATCAAAATAAAGCAAAGATTTGTGAGGTGGTTTAAGCAGCGGCTGCCGCCAGGGTATCAACATAATACGGCACATAGGGATCATCACCAATAGGACCAAAGTCCGGCTGTGAATAGGGATTATCTAAGAACCTTACAAGACTTCCTAATCCTAGCTCTTTTACTATTGGACCTAAAAATTCAGTAAGCTTTCGAAGCTTATACATTGCATTTCTCACGTTTGTAAGTAGTTTAACTGGCTCGGAATCACGACCTAGCTTTAGACCAGCTTCTGAAACAGCATCTTCAATTACATCTTTTCTAACTTTATGTTGCTTAGGCTTAACTAAAGCACGAACGGTAGCCCTTAACTTCTGAGCATCCTGCAGGCTTATCTCTTTGGCTCCAGCATCAATTGCATCAAGATCAGTAACAAATTTGGGAGCTATCTGCTTGGCATTCGCAGATTTCATATCATGACCAAGTGAAAACCCTCTTTCTGGTTCATGGCAGAAAACACTGTTTCTATCTCTTAAAGTTAATAGAGCACTGGAGGGCATAAAGATAACAATAACACATCCCCGCCAAAGAAAATATAAAACCAAGGCGCTGTCAATATAATTCCAGTTAAAACCTTGTATAGATTAGATTATGGGCGCTATTTCTCCAATTGATGTTTATGGTCATGCACTTCATTACACAGCAAAGGCCTCTTCAATCATTAAACGCAACACCGTACAAATTTAAGTAAACAAAAAGAAA
>CAWUIS010000197.1:0-3491 GCA_963922625.1 uncultured Candidatus Melainabacteria bacterium
TCAGCTCCAACTAGCTTTGCACGCAGTGCAGCTTCATTAAAGTCAAAATTTACAAGCTCGGCATCTTTAGCAGCTCGGCGCGATTTAATATGCGACAAAATTTGAATTGTTTCAAGAAGGTTACTCTTGCCTTGGGCGTTTTTCCCAATGATAATAGTCTTGCTTTTATTAAAATCAACCTTTGCTTCAAAGTAATTGCGAAAGCCAAGCAGTTGTATGGACTTTATATGCACAATATAATGGTAGCTTACGTGGGTTCTTCTTACAACGCTAAATTATTTTTAACTCTCGCTTTGACTCTGCTGTTAATATCACCAGCCAAGGCCTTACTTGGTTTTGGCAAGAATAACACTAGAGCCCAAGACAGAATACTCAAACCTAAAGCTTTACCAAATAAATATGTGCAAATTGCGCCTCAAGACCTGCTTTACAAGGATATTGATAAAGCTAGCGTACAAGAAGAGTATAAGCAGATTTTGCCTACAGAAGTTTTGCTTGATATCGTTGCTGACCAAATTGAGTACGACCAAGAAAAAACCTACTATCAGGCAATAGGCAATGCTGAAGCAATTCTAAAAGAGAAAGACGCGCATCTTTTTGCCGATCGTATTACATACGACTCTGAGAAAGATTTACTGGAGGCTTTTGGCAATATTAGTATTGAACAAGATGGGGGCAAAATTTATGGTTCTTATATCGCCTTTAATACGGTGGATAATAAATATAGTATGAGCGACCCTAAGTTTTTTGCTAAGGGAGTTAAGCTCAAAGCTCGTGCTGTTGAGTCTGATTATACAGAAGCCAAAAAGCAAGGAGATGAAGCTAAAAAATATTTGACCTTCACGGACGGAGTTGCAGCTTTAGATTCGCCAATTTCTTTATATCAATACGCGGCACGCCGAAGAACCCGCTACAGTACAGAAATTGTGCGTTATAACCGTAAACGAGAGCTTGACTGGAATGATTTATCTGATAAATCTAATTTGCGTTATTCAGCTAAAGAAATCTACTTTGATAACACAAGGCAAATCAACAATCTTAGTATCAAAGGGGCTCGTATCTGGATTACAGATGATTTGAGCATACCTTCTCCAGTACATATCACCACTACCGCTGGTGAAGCAGCAGGTAGTCAGTTTAGAGGTCCCATTATTGGTACCCGTGAAAGAATCGGCGGCTTTGCTTTAGGTCCAAGATTTTTTCATGAAATTGAGCAAGGGATTTTTTCTTTGGTGCCAATCGTACAATTCGGTAATGGACCTGAGTTTGGTGCAGGTGCTGTTGCCAGTTTCAATACACCAGGCGATAAATTTTTTGTTATGGCTGGTTACGGTAGCCTTGATAATAGACCGATCGGAAGTTTTCATTATCAATTCTTGAAATACTTTGAAGCGAACGCCTTACTAAATCAGTTTAATCGTGGTGGGATTTTTGGGACAAGCCAAGTTGGACAGCTCTATGAATTAGTATCCCAGTTTAGATGGAAACTGCCTTTTATAGACTCGCGTGGTCTAGGTATCAAAATAGGTGCTGGTTGGGCTAAGGATAACGCTGAACTTTTTACTAATGACAGGATTGTAGATCTTTCAAATGAGCGTGATGATGGTCCAGCAAGAGAAGAGCACGATGGTTTCAGGTCAGAACTAGAAGCCCAGTTTTATACCCAACCGCTTTGGCGTTATGGTAACTCTGAATACAATGTTGCTTTGAGAGGACGTGCTCAAGGTGCTTTGCGCTTTTATGATACTGGGGATTTGCTCTCGGTGGGGCGGGCGGGTCCTGCTCTTGAAGCAAGGATTAGTAACTTTGCTTTTGAGCTTGATTATCTCTTTGCGGCTATTAACGGTGAGTCTCCTTTTCTCTTTGATCAATTTGTGGATGGTAGCCAATCGGTGATTTTTGATGGCGATTATACTGTCAATAAATGGTTTTCTATAGGCTCATTACTTACCTACAATGTAGACAGAGAAAGACTTGTACGTAATCAAGTCAGAACTGAGCTGGGACCTCAAGATTTTAAATTGAGGCTGAGTTATGACATCGTTAGAAATCAAATTGATATTGGCTTTAATATACTTTACGGTGAGCCGGTTGCATTTGACAAACTAAAGGTCCGCATTTAAGTCTTGTCTGAAAAGCGATAATGCTACTAAAGAAGCCAGAAGACCTGAAAAAAGAGCTTCAATAGAATCAAAAAATTGTCCAATACTAAAGCCAACTAAACCGGCGAGTATGGACCAGAATCCAGCTTGGGAAAGTTTCTTTGTGTTTGTTTTGAAAAAAAAGCTAGCAACTAGAGGCACCAACAAGCAACTTATAGCAAGGCTGCCTCGCAAATAAATTAGCTTAAACAAGGAGTCAAAATAGAGGGCAATAAACATTGCCGTAACTACAGTGACAAGTATAAAAACCTTATTGAGTAAAATGACATCTCTATCTTTCAGTGTAAAGATACGCGCGCAAAAATCATAACTCAAAGCCATCGAAGAAGAAAAACAAAGTGAGTCTAAAGTTGACATCACGGTCGAGATCAAACCTGCATAAAAAATCCACTTGAAAAATTCTGGTAAAACATCATTTGCAAGCAAAGGTAAAGAGAGCTTGGCATCAATTCCTGGTAAAGCAGCGTAAGCATAAAATCCAGCAAGACTAACAGCAAGATCAAAAACTAGCCAAAATATTATAGAGATTAAAACACCTTGAAAAGCTGTCTTAGAATTTTTTGCTGCATAGGTTCTTTGATAAAAACCAGGATCTACCATGGTCCAAAATGCAATCAAAAACCAAGCAAAAATTTCTTGCCAAGACCACGAACCAGTAATGGAAAAATGACTTTCTGGAACATGGCTTTGTATAAATTCCCAGCCACCATATTTAGCATAGGCAAAAGGAATGATCACAAGCATGCCCAGATACATCAAAACAAATTGGATAGTATCAGTCCAAACAACTGCTTTGAAGCCACCTTTAAATACATAAGCAAGGGGTATTAAAGTACCAATCACTATTCCAAGCTTTTGATCGATGCCGAAAACCAAACGTAAAACCAAGCCCATAGACAAAATATATGGAGCCGGTGTGAGCATAACAAAATTAATCAAGGCACCTAGTAAGGCTGTTTTTTTATCGTATGATTTTTGCAGCTGATCTGGTATGCTCAATAATTTTGATTCATTAACCTTCTTAGATATGAAAAAGGCAAATATTAGATAAGCAAGATACCAAAACAAACCTTGAGTAAGCCAGTTAACAATGCCATATTTGTAAGCAATCTCACCTACTCCAAGTAAATTGCCATACCATGTAGTGACAAGAGTGGCGACAAAAGCTGGGGTTGAAAGCTTTCTACCAGCGAGAAAATACTCAGAAATTGATGTTTTAGCGCTTAATTGCATGAAGAATCTACGATTTAACCCAATATTAACAAGTTTTAACTAAACCATAATCAAGGGCAAGGTTTATTAGGCTTTGTATAGGCACATCATTCAAGG
>CAWUIS010000198.1:0-3455 GCA_963922625.1 uncultured Candidatus Melainabacteria bacterium
TCTCACAGCCTTTATCAAAGGGATTATCGACCCTAGCACTGTTATTGAAGATGAGGAGATAGAGATTAAGGATATTTCAGCAGAAGAAGGTGTCTGGATCCCTCGTAATTTTGATGAAGAGTTTCATGGTCCTATGACAGCAAAAGCAGCTCTCATTTTCTCGCGTAATATTCCAGCGGTAAAAGTTGCCTTGAGAACTGGCATGCATGACATCATAGATACTGCAAAAAAAGCAGGTATGAAGACAGAAATGAAGCCTTTGACTTCTCTTGCTTTAGGTGCGCAGGCTTTTTCTCCTTTAGAAGTTGCTAGTGCTTATTCAAGTTTTGCACGCGGTGGTGTGCATATTGAGCCAATCGTTATTAGAAAAATCACCGATACCAAAGGCAAAGTTTTAGAGATGAATCATCCTATCCCTAAAGCTAATTTACCAGAGAGACATGTTGCCCAAATCGTTAATATTCTTCAAGCAGTAGTACAGTATGGTACAGGGACTATTGCCAAACTACCAGGTAGAACAGTTGCAGGTAAAACAGGTACTGCAGATGGTGGTAGAGATATTTGGTTTACAGGATTTACTCCAGACTACGTTACTACTATTTGGTGTGGTAACGAAAAAAACAAAGAAGTATTGTCGCGCTACGCGACAGGAGGTAGCACACCAGCTTGGATTTTCAGAGAGTACATGACTAAGTACTACCAAGCTCGTCCAAAACCACCTCGCTCTTTTAATTTCACCAGCAATTATAAATTGGTTGCAGTGGATCCAATTACTGGATTACGCGCTAACGACTATACGCCAAGCCCTGTCTATAAAAGGTTTTTACCAGGTTTAGAACCAAAGGGTTTTGCTCCGGTACCAGAAGTTGAAAAAATCAAAAAACGTGGTGCTAAGAATAAGTTTTTTAATTTTCGTAAAAAGATCTCCCGAGAAGATAAGCAAATCAAAGATGTAAGAGAGCTAACAAAGCTTGAGCAAAAGACTCTTGAAGAAAAATTAAAACCTAAGGTGAAACCTAAACCAAAAAAATTCAAAATTAATTTGCCTGAATTTGGTCAAACTAAAACTCAAAGGGAAAAGAACGATGACACAGCAGCAGAGTAGAATTTTTGGTAAAAATTCAGTTTTAGAGCTTCTCAAAACTGATGTTGCTGTAAATAAAATTTGGCTACAAGATATCCATAATCCAAGATTAAAAGAAATTGAGAGGCTAGCCCGGGCAAAAAAAATACCTGTACTTAAACTCAAAAAAGAAGACCTGAATAAACTTGCTGAAGGACACGAGCACAGATCAGTCATTGCTGAAACTTGTCCTATAGAAATCCTTGAGGAGGATTTTCTCTATAAAAATGATCTCAAAAAAATCTTGATTGCTGCAAATATCGAAGATACTTATAATATTGGGGCCATCGTACGTACAGCTTGTGCCTTTGGTATCGATGCTTTGGTGGTTACTTCCCGAAAATCTGCACCAATTAACGATACTGTTGTTAAAACCAGCGCTGGTTCTATTTTTAATGTCAATATTGTGCGTATTGCCAATCTTTCACTCACTATCAAAAGACTCAAAGAAAAGGGTTTTTGGATTTATGGTACTAATGTTAAACAAGAAGGCTCTGAAGCTCTAGATAAAATTGAATTTGATGAAAAATCAGTACTAATAGTTGGGAATGAAGGTAAAGGACTTAGTTCAAAAAAAATGGAGCATTGTGATTTCATAGTTCACATACCAGTGAAATTTGAGAGCTTAAATGTTTCTGTTGCAAGTTCAGTTTTAATTTATGAATTAATGAAAAAAAATCGTGACTAAACTCAATGGACTTTAAAGACTATTACAAAACTTTAGGACTCGGCAAAAAAGCTTCTGAAAAAGAAGTCAAATCAGCATTTAAAAAACTAGCAAAACAATATCATCCTGACGCGCAGACAGGCTCAGAAGATAAATTCAAAGAGCTTAATGAGGCTTATGAAGTTTTAGGAGATAAAAGCAAACGTGAACGATACGACTATATGCACAATCAAATGAATGGTGCTACCGCTGATAATTTTTCTAATAAATCACAAACCTACAAACAAAAAATGTACACCGGTGGTTATAACAACTACCAAGAATTTTTCAAACACAAAGAGCAAGAGCTACGCAAAAAACAAGCTGAAGAAAGGCGCAAAGAAAAAGACAAAGCCCAACAAGAAAAAAACAAAAGCAATTTTTCTGATTTCTTTGAGACATTTTTTGGGCAGCAAAAAGAAAGATCAGCCAATAAAGAACAAGAGAGTGCCAAAACCCCAGTTCGCGGTGATGACTTCGAAATGGAAATAGTACTAAGCTTGGAAGATGCTTATCATGGTGCTGTCCGTAAAATCGAGATCTCAGGTGCTAACCAAACAGTAAGGCGGCTTGAAGTTAGTATCCCACCTGGAGTACGTAGTGCCACTAAAATCAAAGTTGGTCATGAAGGTAAACCAGGCAAACACGGAGGTGCTAATGGTGATTTGTATTTAGTGGTGAAGCTAGAAGAGCACGAAGAATTTTGGCTTGATGGCGATGATATCCACGGTGAGCTGAAAATTTTGCCTTTTGAAGCGGTGCTTGGCTGCGAGCGTAGGATCAAAACCTTAGAAGGCTTTGTTGATTTAGTGATCCCGCCTAAATCTCATCACGATAGAATTTTACGGCTACGCGAAAAAGGTATGAAAAATTCCAAGGGTGAAATTATGGGAGATCACTATGTTCATATCGTCATTGATATTCAGCATGATTTTACTGATGAAGAACTGCAATCTTATAAATACTTGAAAGAGCTTCAGTCTAGGAAGTGATTTAAAAAGCCAAGTAAATCAACTCTATTTCATGAGTTTTTCCTAATTTATTTGGTGTTAGTTTAATCTCTAGAGTTTTTAAAAATTCTATTGCTTTGAGATTATAAGCAAAATTTATTGCTTTGTTTTTTTGCTTGGGACGTATAAGCTCGATACTATTGATATCTATTTTGCTATCTTGGTTAAGTTTGAATTTAAATTTACAAGATTGATCGTATTTGTATTTCTTGCCACTAGGAATCAAAACTTCTGGGTAGCTTTTTAAAAATTCAAACCATTTGTTTTCAAGAGATTGTCGATTTTTTTTGTCGATACTGATATTTTTAAAATTGATTTTAGTGCTAGGAAAACCAGCAAAGCAAGCTTGTTGAGAGAGCAAAATCAAACAGGTAAGTAAGCGAACTAGCATTAATCTTTAGTATAGAGTACCTTACCTGTTGCTTTAATCTCTTTAATGAAATCTGGAGAAATAAAGTTTTCTGAACGAAAAACTTCTGAAGAAAATGCTGTTAGTTGTAAGTAGGGCTCATAAAGCTTGATTTTCTTTTTCAATTCAAGTGAATTTTTAAAAACAGGACTGCTGTTTTTATCATCATCACTTCGATGCTGCTAGCTGCAGTCGTTTTCTTTTACA
>CAWUIS010000199.1:0-3449 GCA_963922625.1 uncultured Candidatus Melainabacteria bacterium
TTATATCATTATTATGCAGTAGCAGAATTCTCTAGAATCTCACGTAAAACAGTCTATATAGATTATAGTAGATTGAAATAGTATCCTATTGAGAAAAAACTAGGATAACTATGTGAGATAGTAAATTAAAAAGATATTTATGCGACAATAAGTGATTTAATATTCATACTAAAATAATATGACAATTGCTATAGGTAAAACTGAAGAAGAGCGTGGTGTATTTGATATCATTGACGACTGGCTTAGAAGAGATCGATTTGTATTCGTAGGATGGTCTGGATTATTATTATTCCCATGTGCTTATTTAGCTTTAGGTGGATGGTTAACAGGAACAACTTTCGTAACTTCTTGGTATACTCATGGTTTAGCTAGCTCATATCTAGAGGGATGTAATTTCTTAACAGCGGCTGTTTCAACACCTTCAAATGCTGTAGGTCATTCTCTTCTATTTTTATGGGGTTTAGAAGCACAAGGTAATTTCACAAGATGGTGTCAATTAGGTGGATTATGGCCATTTGTTGCTCTTCATGGATCTTTTGGTCTTATTGGATTTATGCTTAGACAATTCGAGATTGCTCAATCAGTTAAATTACGTCCATATAATGCTATTGCTTTTTCTGGTCCTATTTCTGTGTTTGTTTCAGTTTTTCTTATTTATCCATTAGGACAATCTGGATGGTTTTTTGCACCTAGTTTTGGTGTTGCAGCAATCTTCCGTTTTATCCTATTTTTCCAGGGATTCCATAACTGGACATTAAACCCTTTTCATATGATGGGTGTAGCTGGTGTTTTAGGTGCGGCTCTTCTTTGTGCAATTCATGGTGCAACGGTAGAAAATACATTATTTGAAGATGGTGATGGAGCAAACACATTTAGAGCATTTAACCCTACTCAAGCAGAAGAAACTTATTCAATGGTTACTGCTAACAGATTCTGGTCTCAGATTTTTGGTGTAGCTTTTTCTAATAAGCGTTGGTTACATTTCTTTATGCTTTTTGTTCCAGTTACTGGTTTATGGATGAGTGCTTTAGGCGTTGTAGGATTAGCTTTAAATTTAAGGGCTTATGATTTCGTTTCTCAAGAAATCCGTGCTGCAGAAGATCCGGAGTTTGAAACATTTTATACAAAAAATATTCTATTAAACGAAGGTATTCGTGCATGGATGGTTGCACAAGATCAACCTCACGAGAAGATTGTATTCCCTGAGGAGGTATTACCACGTGGAAACGCTCTTTAATGGTACTTTAGTAACTGGAGGTCGTGATCAAGAAACTACTGGATTTGCTTGGTGGGCTGGAAATGCCCGCTTAATTAATCTTTCTGGTAAGCTTCTAGGAGCACATGTTGCGCATGCAGGATTAATCGTATTTTGGGCTGGTGCAATGAATTTATTTGAAGTTGCACATTTTATCCCAGAAAAGCCTATGTATGAGCAAGGATTAATTTTATTACCTCACTTAGCAACTTTAGGTTATGGTGTAGGTCCTGGAGGAGAAGTTATTGATACTTTTCCATATTTTGTATCCGGTGTAGTTCATTTAATTTCATCAGGTGTTTTAGGTTTTGGAGGTATTTATCATTCAATTTTAGGTCCTGAAACACTAGAAGAATCGTTTCCATTTTTTGGTTACGTTTGGAAAGATAAGAGTAAAATGACAACAATTTTAGGTATTCACTTAGTTTTATTAGGATTAGGTTCTTGGTTGTTAGTTTTAAAAGCTTCTTATTTTGGTGGAGTTTATGATACTTGGGCTCCTGGAGGTGGTGATGTTCGAATTATTACAGATCCTACTATCAGTCCTGTTACTATTTTTGGTTATTTATTAAAATCACCTTTTGGAGGTGATGGTTGGATTGTTAGTGTTGATAATATGGAAGACATTATCGGAGGTCACATTTGGATTGGAACACTAGAGTTATTCGGTGGTATTTGGCACATTACAACAAAACCTTGGCCTTGGGCACGACGTGCTTTTGTTTGGTCAGGTGAAGCTTACTTATCTTATAGTTTAGCTGCAATCTCAGTAATGGGATTCATTGCTTGTTGTATGTCTTGGTTTAATAATACTGCTTATCCTAGTGAATTCTATGGTCCAACAGGTCCTGAAGCTTCGCAATCTCAAGCATTTACATTCTTAGTACGTGATCAAAGATTAGGAGCCAATGTTGCTTCTGCTCAAGGTCCTACAGGTTTAGGAAAGTATTTAATGCGTTCTCCAACAGGAGAAATTATCTTTGGAGGAGAGACAATGCGTTTTTGGGATTTTAGAGGCCCATGGCTAGAGCCTTTACGTGGTCCAAACGGATTAGACTTAAATAAATTAAAAAATGATATTCAACCATGGCAAGAGCGTCGTGCTGCTGAATATATGACTCATGCCCCATTAGGATCTTTAAATTCTGTTGGTGGTGTTGCTACTGAAATTAATGCAGTTAATTTTGTTAGTCCACGTAGTTGGTTAGCAACAAGTCATTTTGTTTTAGGTTTCTTCTTTTTTATTGGTCATTTATGGCATGCTGGTCGTGCAAGAGCTGCAGCTGCAGGTTTTGAAAAAGGTATTGATCGTGATGACGAACCGGTTTTATCATTAAAACCATTAGATTAAAATCTTATTTTATAATAATATCTACCAATTTATGGTAGATATTATTATAAAATAATTGAGGATATGGCGGAATTGGTAGACGCGATGGACTTGAACAAATACTTTCTTATGAGCATTATAAAGGCAACTTTATAGTAGCTTGCTCTCAAATTCAGAGAAAACTCTTTATTTAGTAATTCTGAGCCAAATAATATTTTTAATAGGTGCAGAGACTCGACGGGAGCTATTCTTTACAAATTTAAAAGAATAAAGATAGAGTCCAATAATCTTGTGACAGAAGTCAAATATATTGAAAATCCATTGGTTTTTTGACCTTGAGGGTTCAAGTCCCTCTATCCTCATGAAGAACTTAACATGAAGTTAAGTTCGCTAACGTCGTTAAAATAAAAAGAGATTTTAATTTAAAATTTAAATGAAAAAAAAATTATTATGATTTATTCTTTTATAAAAAGACACTTTTTTACTTCTTCTTTATCTCAATTTAATTGTGTTAAAACAGAAAATAGACAAGTTTTCCCATTTACAGCCATTATAGGTCAAACTAATATGAAATTAGCATTAATTTTAAACATAATTGATCCTAGAATTGGTGGAGTTATGAGTATGGGGGATCGAGGAACAGGGAAATCAACAGTAGTTCGATCTTTAGTGGATTTACTACCAAAAATACAAGTTGTTAATGATGATCCTTTTAATTCTCATCCATCTAACATTGATTTGATGAGTCAAGATGTAAAAAATTTGAAACTTGAGGGTAAACCTATATATACAAATTTTATCAAAACTCCTATGGTAGATTTACCATTAGGTGCTACAGAAGATCGTGTTTGTGGTTCTATTGAC
>CAWUIS010000200.1:0-3436 GCA_963922625.1 uncultured Candidatus Melainabacteria bacterium
TACAGTACTTTTTGTCAGTTATTTTATTACTGTTTTGATTGCTTTGAGGAGCCTCAAATGATATTGCTTTCTATTGTCATGATTCTCTTAGCATCTTCTCTAGTACTAGTTTTTAATGCTAGATTTTTCTACAACACAAGTCTAAAAACAAATCAATTACTCTATAAATCTACTAATATTCGCTTCCATAAAAAACCTTCTTTGCTGATGATTTTGATAAAAAAACTCGGACAAGAATTAAAACAAATCTTGCCTCAAAGTTTCATTGAAGATTTAAGTATTAAATTTCATAAACTCAATAAAAACGACGAGCTCGAAATCCATCTATCAATAAGTTTTCTGAGCTTTTTACTATGTTTTTTAGTCTTTATATTCAAGCCTAATCTAACAAGCTTGATTTGTTTAATTTTGACCCAAGTGATTATTCATTTTAATATCAACTACCAAGTAGAAAAACTCAATAATGAAATCGAAGCTAATATCGAGCACTTAATTAAGTGCCTTAAGGTTTTGCTCATTCAAAGCGAAACTCCTATTATCAATGCTCTAAGCTTAATTGCTCAAGACTTATCCCCTGAATGCAAATACACTAAGCGCGAGCTGAGAGCTTTGGTGAATAAAGCTCAAAAGCTGGGGCTTAAAAAAGCCCTAGCCAATTGGCATACCGAGCTGGCTTGGTATCGAGACTTAATTTCTTTACTGATTTCAGTCAACAATGGCTCAAGTAAACTTGCCATACAGCAAAATATCGATAGTTTTTTAGAAAAAATCAAAGAGGAAAAAGAAGAAAAGGAAAAAGCCAGCACAGAAAACTTGCAGCTCATGTTCATGGGACCAGTAGTTTTGATGCTTTTGGTTTCGATGTATCCAATGATGGATGCTATTCAATTTCTAATGCAGAATTCAGGTTTAACAAAATAGGGGGAAATAATGGGGAATTTGTTAGTCGTAATATTAATGCTTTTTAGCTTTCTTGAGGTTCATGCCGTGCCGATTTTAAGCTTTCAAAACAAAAATGCAATTAGGTTTGCAAAGACACTAAAAGTCGGTGAAATAGAGCTTCTTGAGTTTCAAGAAGAAGTATCGCTGGCTCATTATGGTACTAGTCAAAAGTCCTTGGATTATATCGAGCTTGAAAAACTTGAAGCAAGCAAACAAGGCTACAAAAAGTTTATGATCAAAGCCAAATCACCAGGTTCTGGTGAGCTTACTTTCAAGTCTGGTGAAAATGTCATCAAGGTGAGTGTCAGAGTTATAGAAAACTATGACCTTTTAGAAGAAAAACTCAATAATTTATTTGGTATCAAAAACCCAGAACCTCAGCAATATATCAAAGTTCTATCTGCAAACCTGGTGAGCAATATTGATGAAACACAAGGTTCGCATATTTATTTACAAGGTGAAGTCAAAAGCCCCAAAGACGCTATGTTAGCTCTTGCTTTTGCTGCAAGTGCTGTTGGTGATCATGGTGTCAAAATCTTTTCTAATCCTGGAGGACAATTGAGGCTGGAAGAGCTAGGACAAACTAGCGAGCTTCAAAGCCCAGAAAATCAAAACGATAGTAATAATTCAAGCTTTGTTGAATTTTATGAATCCACAAATAAACTCATTGATACCAATAATCTCTACCGAGACTTAATTTTATCTTCTGAAAACGAAAAAGTAATTTCCTTTATTAAAGTAGCAGAACCACAACGTTTTGCAGTCAAAGTCAGGTTTCTAGAAATGGATTCTCGTTTTGTAGATGAGATTTTAAGCTCTACTTCCACTACATCAACTGGTAATGATCTTCTTGGCTCTATTGGCAGCACTGATTTACCCAGCGCGACCATCAGCAGAGCATCTAACTCTCTTGCTAGCTCTAATATTGTCGATGCTATCAGCAACTCAGGCATTGCCAGGCTTACAGACAGTATCAGCAGCGGTGGTCTTATAAGCGGTGCTGCAAGTCTTAGTAACGAATTGTTTTTGAACATAAATTTAAACAACCTACTTCAAGAAGGAATTTTAAGAGTAGTCAATGAGTTTTCATTGATAACCCACTCAGGAGAAAGAGTCTCCCTTGGTAAAGGAACTCGGTTTCCAATCCCACAATTAAACAACTCTGTAGGTCAAAGCTCTATATCAATCGAGTACATCCCTATAGGTTTTAAAGGAGAGCTAAAAGTGACTGGACTTGATAATGATCTCATTGATGTTCAGCTGGCAAGCAGACTCAGCTCAGCGGAGTCAACAGCGGCAAGCATAGAGGGCATTACCATCCCGGTATTCAACGAGGAGTATGTTAATAGCGGAGCACTACTAGCTGACGGCAATGAAGTAGTCTTGAATGCCTTTATGACAGAAACTGAAACCTTGGCTCGGTCATCAAGTTTTTTGGGCAAGATTATTCCTTTTCTGGGACAAAACAAATCCAAACAAAAAGCTAAAAGTCTTTTGTTCATAACCATTGTCGCTGAAGAAATAGAGCAAAGCTCGGTGCAAATAGCAAAAGATAGTATCGACCTACCGCATCTAGATTTAACACGCAGCAAAAATATCTACTCAGAATACTCTAGAAAACTCAGAGCAAAAAATCTTAGTAATGGTTCACTAGATCTCAAGCGCTTCAACCAAAACCAAACTGAAAAACAACAGCTCGCTGACCCACTTGATTTAGAGGAGCTGGAACTTTAATGATAGTCAAGTATATTTTCATCTTTGGACTTGCTTTGATTATGCTCTTGGGATTTTTTTTCAAAAGATTTATCCAGGCAGCTAGCCTCGTGAAATCAAGTCTGGAAAACACTAAAAGCATTACTAGCTACAGCAAACAAAGAAAAAATTTTCTTTATGGTGAATTGGAGCATTTAAAATTTTAAATGAGCGCTTTGACCAGCTACGCTTTTAGTTTTTTGTTCTTGTTTAGCTCAAGTATTTTGATACTCTTACCGCATTTTAATTTACATATCGCTAAGATCAATGAAAATAGATTTTTACAGACAGCAAGAGAAATCATAGAATCAAAGCGTTTGGAGCCTGCCTTGATAGCAAGAGAGCTTGGATCACTAGACCCAAGTGGCATCAAAATCATTGATATTGACCAAGAAAGTCACAGTGGCTATCTGGTGTATAGATTCCAGTACTCCTATGAAAATTTATTCTTAAATCAATTTCTAAGCCAGCAAGATCTAAACTCGCTTATCAAAACACAAACTCTCATCATCGACCAGGTAAACTAAATGAAGAAAAAAAAAGCTGTAGTTGTAGAAGACCAGCCAGTGCTATGGGGCTATATCAAATCATGCGTCGAGGAATTTTATGAAGTCCAAGAGTTTTGTAGCAACACCGAAGAAGCCGAGCTTGCCATTAAAAAGCATAAACCTGATTTGCTTTGGCTGGATTGCTACCTAGGAGAGCTTTCTGAGAGCAGCCAGGGTGTTAAAAACAGCGGCAC
>CAWUIS010000201.1:0-3423 GCA_963922625.1 uncultured Candidatus Melainabacteria bacterium
CTTTTTAATTTGGCTGCATTTGCCTCACAAACACCACCATCAACTTCGATATCAATACCAGGTAATCCTTGAGACTCAATCATTGACCTCAATTCAGAGATACGCCCGTAAGAATCTTCGATGAATTTCTGCCCGCCAAAGCCTGGGTTAACAGACATAATAAGCACCAGATTCACATGCGGCAATATGCTCTCAAGGCAAGCAACAGGAGTACTTGGATTGATAGAAATCCCGCTATTGATGCCCATAGCCTTAATTTTTTCTAGGCAAGAGATGATAGCTTCTTGATGATAATCATCAATAGTCTTACCACGGGACTCCCAAGCTTCGCGCTCACTGACATCTTGGTAAAACTCTTCTTTACGAAAAGCTTCCATATGTATAGTAATGGAGTCAGAGCCTGCCTTAGCAAAATCTTCAATGTGCTTTTCTGGATTGAAAATCATTAGGTGCGAGTCAATAAAAAGCTTGGTTACAGGTCTGATTTTTTTAACCACAGGAGCACCAATAGTGATATTGGGCACAAAACTACCGTCCATAACATCGACATGCAGCCAGTGAGCACCTGCGGTTTCTACACGATGAATTTCTTGCTCTAAATTGGCAAAATCTGCTGCGAGTATTGATGGGGCTATTTTTGTCATAAGGCGCTTTATGTTAAACTAGTTTTTATCTAAAATGGAGACTGTTAAAAATTTAAGTGGATATTTTTACGAACAGTTTGGAATACCTGCCTGCAATAAGAAGGATCTTAGCATTAATGGAGAGAAGAAAAAAAAGTATCAATATCTTCATGGTCTGCTTGAAGCTATTCCTAATAATTTAATACCTGATATCGAGGCTATAGACCCTAAGATAAGTGAAGACGATAAGCTTGATTATACTGATATTCTTAATCATGGTCTCAACAAAATCAATGAAAGTTGGGAAAGTATTCGTATTTTTTTTAAAAAGAAACTAGCAAATGATTTTCAATTCTTGCAAGAAAAAGATATAACGGATAGAGCCCAGCAACTTGATGGTGATGAGATTTACCGTCACAGAGATGACGATCAGATAATACTGAGAGTTAGAGATTTGAGACCTATAGTTTATGGAGCTGTTAGAGATGGGCTAAGAAGCATAAACGAGTTCTCTAAATTGATACCAGGTTTATTGAGATCAAAATACGGAAGTATTAACTTAGAAAATTTCATGCAAGTATTCAAGAATTTATCCTATAACTTAAAGGATATAGCAAAATTTGATTTAAGCTTTTCTAATGTTATTGCTGATCAAAGTGGTAATGGTATTGAGCTTGCACCCCTAGTTACACTGGATGAGAATAATAAAATTGTATATAAGAAAGAAGTTCTTGATAATTATGTAAACCAGAACAAAGAGCTGTTAAATCGGATCATAGGCACAATGAAAGAAAAAGCACTGGCTTGTCCAGCTCTATTTGCGAAGGTTGGAAAACTTAGCCTGATTGATCATCTCCACCAACAAGTTACTAAATTATATGAAAGACTGTTTTCACAAGAAAAATATTTAAAAGTTCTACAACAAAGTTAATTATTCAGGTCATTGCAAAAAAAAGTGAAGAATCTCATAGGTATTTCAATAGCTCCTGCAGATGATATATCCGCAAAAAAAACAAGCATAGTAGCAATAAAGTCACGATGAGAACTCTAAGACAGAAAGCAGGGAAAATTAATATGAGATGGGTGTACTAGATCAAAACAGAATCAAGGATATCAAAACCGAGATAGCCTGCTTCCAAGAGCAAATTCTCAACCATAATTTGTACCAAAAGCTCGATTCTCTAGAAAACATACGCTGCTTTAGTGAAAGCCATGTTTTTGCTGTTTGGGATTTTATGTCTGTTGTTAAAAATTTACAGAGAAATTTGAGCTGTGTTGAAAAAACCTGGCGACCAAGTAGCTATAGAGATTCACGAAGATTTATTAATGAAATTGTTTTGGATGAAGAAAGCGATATCTACAGTGATGGAAGAAGCATGAGTCATTTCGAATTTTATTACGAAGCGATGCACGATGTCGGTGCCAGCACCAAAGAAATTGATATTCTACTAAGCACATTAAAGTCTGGTGCTGATATTCAAAGAATTCTTGATTATCCAAAAATTGGCATCCATAAAAGAGCTTTTATGAAAGACACTTTTGCTGTGATTGACAGCAATAAGCTACACCAGATTGCAGCTCATTTTACTTTTGCAAGAGAATCATTGATACCATCAATGTTTACTGAGATTTTGGATAAATTCTCTGATGATCAATCTTGTAGTAAATTGATCGAATATTTCAAACGCCATATTGAAGTGGATGATGGTGTGCATAAAGAGCACGCTTACAAAATGCTCCATGAAATTTGTCAAAACGATGATAAAAAGTGGAGCCAAGTCAAAGAAGTAGCCATTAATAGTCTTAAATCTAGGCTTCTGTTGTGGAATTCTATAGAGCAAGAAATAGTATAGGTTTGTTAGCCCCTTCATAACCAAAAAGTGGATTGGAGATTCTAATTGGGTGGATTAGTTTAATCCAAAGAGGGCGACATGTTTCATCAAAAAAATCTTTCTTACTTGGCATTAATTTGCTGTATTTTCTTTATAAATCCAGTAATAGCAAGCTCGATCACAACTTACCTTGGTTCTACCAACGCACTCAATGTTGAAGGTAATCACTTACTTGCCGAAATGACTGGTCCTAGAGATCTTTTAGAAGACTCCTCTGGAAATCTATATATTTTAGTGCGCAACAGGGTAGGTAAGCTTGATACTAATTTAAACTACACTATTTTAGTTGGAGGAGCTACCGGTGACCAAGATGGTATTGGTAGAAACGCCCTTATCAATAATGCTCAGGGCTTTGCCATGGGGCCTAATGAAGAATATATTTATATTGCTGATACAAAAAATCACAAGATCAAAAGACTCAATTTATCCAGCTTAGAACTCACCACCATTGCTGGCAGTAGCTCTGGTAACAGCACAGGTCCTGCTTTAAGCGCGCGTTTTAATAACCCGGAAGGAATTGCTGTTGGCTCGGATGGCACTATTTATGTATCAGATGGCAAAAATCATGAAATCAAAACCATATCACCTGAGCTAAGCACGGTGAGTAACTACGCTGGTTCAAGCAAAGGCTTTAGTGATGGAGCCGCCGCTAGTGCTCAGTTTAATAGACCTTCTAGAATCGCTTTTAATTCTCAAGGTGAGCTTCATGTAGTGGACAGAAAAAATCATGCCATTAGAAAAATTGCAAATGTTGCAGGTAGCCTTATGGTAAGTACTGTTGTAGGTGATGGCTCAGAAGGAGACGCAAACGGCAGTATTAGCGATACCCGTTTAAATGACCCACGTCATATTTTCTTTGATGCTAATGACCAGATCTATATCTCTGATACAGACAACAATAAGCTAAA
>CAWUIS010000202.1:0-3416 GCA_963922625.1 uncultured Candidatus Melainabacteria bacterium
AACTCGGTTAAGAACTCAACTTAAATTCGTTGCGTTTCAAAGTTGAAGTGGCGATCATTGCTCTATCGTTACAATAATATCACGCTTTACTTGTGTTTATCTTTGGCTATAAAATATCAATTTTATTAGATATCTTTAAATAAAAATGATTTTTTAAAGCAGGTAAAAAAAAGATGGCATAGTAGTTTCAGCAATCTTGGCAAGAGATAGTAAAGCAAGCAGTGAATTTGCGTAAAGAACAAACAATTTCTCGTTTTGAACAAGGTGAGGATGATATCAAGCTTTCAACAGCTTTGAAAATTTTGGAGACTTCGGGTTTTAAGCTTGGTGTAAAGCCGTTGTTGCTGTTCTGCCTTTTTTTGCAAGGAGTGTAATTGTACTCTCGGTATCGATGTCGAGATAATGTCCATGCTTATCACTCCTAACAGCAGTTGAAATCTTGTCACTAACCTCTGAGTTTAAATCTGTAATTTCCCGTATTATCTGACCGCCCAGGTCACCAAGTAATTTTATTTTCCCCTGTTCTTCGTCAATATTTTTCGGGAGCTCCAGATCCTGGAAACGTTCTAGGACACCATCAAGATTTTTAAAGTCTACTCTAACTGAATATATACCTTGTTTAGTTTCTGTCACTTTTAAGCCATCAACTTTTTTCAGGCGATTAATATAATTCGCCAGCCCCTCTGCTGGACCATCACCACTGCTTGAGCCAGCTGTTGCCGTGTTGGGAGTTGTAATGTTTTGTCCTGGTATTTTCGTCATATTTGACACATCTTATCAAATATAAAATAATCCTGCAGCTCCAATGGAATTTAATGAAAATTAAGCCAAGGCAGGTTCGGGAATTTTATAGCCAAGCTTAAGCAGTACTTTTTCAAGGCAGGCAAGTCCAGTCAAGACATCTCTATCACTAACAAAGCCAAGGTGTCCCATTCTAAAGATCTTGTCTTTGAGTGTTTTTTGGCCATTTGCAACCGTGATATTCCAGTCTTGCTTGAAAGTTTTTCTGATGTCAGGTACAGCAATACCTTCTGGTGGCCAAATTGCTGTAATAGCAGCTGAAGCACTGACATCTTCTGTAAGTAGCTTGAGTCCAAGCTTTTTAAGACCGGTTCTAAGCCTGTCTCTAAGGCGGGCATGACGAGCAATGATATTTTCAACACCCTCTTCCATCATTTTAGTTAGTGCCACTTCAAGTCCAACTATGTGAGAGACATTAGGTGTCCAAGGTGTGGTTTGGTTTTCAAGTGCTTTTTTAGCTTGCTTCCAGCAAAAGTAGTAGCCCGGTGCTGTCGCTGTCTCTTTTGCTTGCCAAGCTTTCTCAGAAACATAAATAAAGCTCAAACCAGGAGGTAGCATAAAACCTTTTTGTGATCCTGAAACCACCACATCTAAGCCCCAAGCATCGATGTTGACATCCATGCAGCCCAGTGAAGTGACAGCATCCACCATAGAAAGAGCACCGTGCTCTTTGATAATTGCTGCCATAGTCTCAAGGTCGTGAGCTGTTCCAGTTGAAGTTTCTGAGTGAGTGATAGTAACAGCTTTATAGCTGTCTTTTGCAAGAGCATCTTTAAGTTCTTCAGGACTGACAAAGTCACCAGGTTCTTTTTTTATTTCAGTAACTTCAGCACCATAAAGTTTTGCAATATCGGCAAAGCGTTGACCAAAGACACCAATGACACAAGAGAGAACTTTGTCACCAGGATTAATAGTATTAGAGATGCCAGCTTCCATGGCACCAGTACCTGAAGCAGTGTAAATAAAGACATCATTATTGGTTTTTGCAAGCTTTTGAAGTTTTTCAGTCGCAGACATGAAAATCTTTGAAAATTCAGGAGATCTGTGACCAATTGGATGCTTTGCCATGGCGTGCAGCACCGATTCTGGTACTGGAGTTGGTCCTGGGATCATTAAAAATTCTTTTTCTTGCATAAGACAACATTATAGCTCGCCAAAACCCAGGAAGGTTTTAATGCCATTTTCTTTTTTGCTCTTAATGATTTTCTCACCAAGCTGATCAAGCCCTGTTCTATGACTAATCAAATGTGCAACTTTGATCTCTCGCTTTGCAATCAGCTCAAGACTTTCATCCAAGTTTTCAAGATTAGGAGAGTAACTACCCTGTACAGTAAGTTCTTTATAATAAATATCGTTATTGGCAAAGCCAAGATCTGGATTGCCTACAGAAGAGAACACAGTGATACAAGCACCTGGTTTTGCTTTTTTGATGGCTAAATCCACTGTCACATTAGCACCAGCGCATAAAAAAATATGCATAAACTCCTCATCAAAATCATTAGAACAATGATCAAAACCGCTTACAAGACCAAGTTTGAGTTTGCTTTCAAGTAGATCCATGCCAAAAACATCAAAATCTGGTCTGTAATGTTTGACAAGTTGTCCGATCATTAAACCTATAGAACCTAAGCCTATAACAAGAAGCTTTGGCTTATTGTTTTGAGAACAACGGTAGGTTTTTATTCCAGATTTTTCTACTGCTTTAATACAGCATGCAAGAGGCTCTGTGAAACTAGCTTCTTCGTCACTGAGATGATCAGGTACTTTTTGAACAGTATATTTAAGATGACCTTCACTTAATTCTAAATACTCACAAAAAGCTCCAGGGTTGAAATTTGTGAGTTTAAAATGCGTGCAAAGGCTTTCTTTGCCGTTGATGCAATACTCGCACTCCAAACAAGGTACGTGGTGTGAGCTTACTATACGATCTCCAACTTTGAGTCCATATTTAGCGGACATAGTGGTAGAGATTTCTTCAATAGTGCCTACTAGCTCATGACCCAGTACAGTACCTGCTTTGACAAGACCACGATCAAGTTTGAGTAAATCAGAACCACAAACACCCACACCTTTTACTTTGACAATAGCACCAAGCTCTTGGAGCTTTGGTTTATCAAGCTCAATTATTGACAGGTAGCTCTTGTCTTTGGCTTCTGGATTGTATACTGCTGCTTTCATTTTTAAAGTTTACTTTTTTGTATTGGTCCACAAGAGCTTCTATCAGGAGAGGGTTTGCCTTGGGCAAACGAGTTACCATGTAATTTTCAATATTATGCTCCTCGGCAACTTCTCTGTATTCTATGCCAAGTTCGTGCAAGGTTTCAATATGGTCCCCAACAAAACTAATAGGAACAATCAAGACATTTTTGTTGCTGGTTGTTCCTAGCTCGATCAAAACGTCTTCAGTATTAGGTTCTAGCCATTTAACTGGACCAACTCTACTCTGAAAGCTTATTTGCCAAGCGATATCAAAGGCATCGGAGACTAAACGATTTTTATAAGTTTTTAGCTTAAGTCTTTGAGAGATTTTCTGCACTATCAAATTGACGCCATCCTCTACTTGCCTTTGATAAGGGTCTCCGTTTTCGATGTATTTTACAGGTAGACCGTGAGCA
>CAWUIS010000203.1:0-3362 GCA_963922625.1 uncultured Candidatus Melainabacteria bacterium
TAAAGTTATTTCGGTATCATTAGAGACTGTGTCAAAAATTTGAGTGTCTATAAAGTCTTCATAAGCCTTTTGCCAGTCGTAGAAAACGTCAATAGGCAGGACAGCAAATGTTTTCTCGCCCTGCTCATTCGATAAAAATTGTATTTGCTTCGGGGGAGCTCATATCTATAATTATGCCATTACTGTTTAAAGTGATGTTAACTTCGTATGTAAAAGCTTCGGATATCCAAAAGATTTCTACTATGATCTCTCCTCTATGAACATATTTGTTGCTTTGTTGATTTTGGCTTCTAAAGATTCAAAGGCAGGAACAGCTTTAAAAATGTCTCTAACAAATTGAATAACATTTTGTTTGCATGATTTTAAGAGATCAACACGATCTCTGACTCCTGGATGATCTGAATCTTGAGCCACAACAATATCTACTATATTAAAGCCTTCATCTTTGTCATAAAGGAGATTTGGATATGGATCTGACATATAAGGCGGCTTAAATAATGGAGATGGAGGGAATATATCGATAACGATATCATTTTGAGATAGTCTAAATATTGTGTCCATTAAGTTACATATTTGTTTTGCTGTTATCAAATCTATTTCGTTGTCTTCAAGTTTGGATAATCTCTTACCTTTTACACATTCTTGAATTAAAACTTGTTGGCTTGTTGCAATTGCGGCAGGGGTTTTATCTATTGCAGCATGCTTGGCTTTATGCATCGCTTCTAAGGCTCTCGTACGCGCCCCATCTTGATCCACATCTTTAAAATAAAGCTTTACAGCTAAATCTTTCCCCTCATGACTTAGTTTTATTACACAGCCTTCTGCTCCGTCACCAAGCCTTGAGTTTACAGGACCTACTCCATCAGTCCTGAAAGATATTATTGGTTCAGGATTAAGTGCATTTAACTCATTCCTCCAACTTGCAATTAGTCTCTTGATATTAAAAGGTAATTGTTTATAATTATCACTATATTGAGATAATTGAACAGACATATTGGGTTGAGATAATACCATGGGGGCGAGGGCATATCATAGTTGAAATTACCAGCTTTAGCTTATTTAATTATCATTAGCAATTGCTTGTGTTTTAAAAACAGTATATGGAGATCGGCAGTTAGTCATACTTTCCCTGTCGTTAATACCTTAACCTCCCTGGGCTGGTATTTTAATGAAGCTTATTATTTTATAGGTTTTTGTATAGCCCCGTCCTTTGAATCCGCTTCAGAAAAGTCAGAATAAATAAGGACCACAAAGAAAAAGTTTTGATGTGTTAATACTTTTGACTTTGCAGATGCCCTCACTCAAGTTTAAGATGTACTTTCATTTTATTTAAATCAATATTTGCTACTAGTTTTTCAATGTGTTCTGCAACAAACTTGTCATAAATTCCTAATGCTTGCTTAAATACTATACTAATCATGTTTTCATTCTTATTGTTCTTTTGGGCGCTCGCAAAAAGGGCAGGGCATCCTATTGCCTTATAAATTCCCTCTTTCTTTGAACCATCTCTCATTTTAGAGACCGCATTCAATAAATCCTCTTTATGCTTCTTTATATATTCATCCAGCTTTGACCTGATATATACAACTCTTTTCTTTGAATTATCTAAGGTCATGGCATCAAAATAATCTAAGCCTTTCGATATATTCCGTGTAAAGGAGGATGTGAAACTGTTCAGTTTTGCTAAGTCTTTAATATTGTGGATACAGTTTGTGAAAAATTCTCTAAACAAGCTCTCACTAAACTTGGAATCACTTTGCAAAAGAAGACACGGTATTGCATTGAAAAAGAAATCAATATGCCTTAAAGCAACATCAAGCCCTCCATGAGTAATAGTCTGTATTAAGTTACCGGATATTTCTATATCACCATTCCCATCTACATCTTTTTTTTGAAAAATAGTTCTATGGAAATCATTGCTGTCTAAGTCATTTAATGCTTTATCAGGCAAGTCAAAATCTGCTTTTAGTTCTTTCTTTAATAAGCTCCGAAACCCTTCCCAAGCTCTAGAAATACCGTGATGAATGGCACGTCCTATTGAATTTAAACTAGTATTGTTATCTTCGGATAAGCTTGAACTTACTTCGCCTGAAATACTCTTGACATCGTCTTGACTTAACCCAAAATTTTCATTGTCTATATTATGGATGAATTTGTTCAAGCACTTTGTGTATAAATTAGAGATATATTTGTAAAGTCTCACATCTTTATTGGACATGTCTTTACGAGGGCACTTCTCAGTGACTTTGAGTTTTTTATGAAAATGCTCGCTTAGGCTCTCAACGCTTGGCTGTCGTTTTATGTAATTGCTTAAAAGTAACACGAGGTAATACTAGCATTAAGAGTCTTACAAATTATCCTTGAGTTAATAACTCTGATACGATTAATTTTGATGAACATCAAGATTAACTCCCGGGAAGATATAGTAAAACTTTGTAACGCAAATGACGTCAAGTTTTTACGCCTACAGTTTTGCGATATGCACGGTCTTGTTAAAAACATGTCGGTGCCAATAAGTCAGCTAGAAAAAGCTTTGGACAATAAAGTCATGCTTGATGGTTCTTCGATTCGTGGTTTTAGAACCATAGAGACATCTGACATGTACTTCCATCCTGATATTCAGACCTTTAGGGTTTTGCCGTGGAGACCAAGAGAGGGAGCTGTTGCAAGAATTATTTGTGATATTTACAATCCAGACGGCACACCTTTTGAAGGTTGTCCAAGAAACAATCTAAAAAGAGTACTCAAGAAGGCTGAAGATATGGGCTATGTCTTTAATGTTGGTCCTGAGTGCGAGTTCTTTTTGTTTGACACCGATGAAGATGGTTTTCCAACAAAAAATCTCACCGACAAAGGTGGCTACTATGATGTTGAGCCTACTGATTTAGGTGCTGATGTCAGAAGAACTATTATCGCTTCACTTGAAGATCTCGGTTTTGATATCGAAGCTTCGCATCATGAGGTGGCACCATCACAGCACGAGATTAATTTTAAGTACGATAATGCCTTGGCTACAGCTGACAATGTCATCACTCTTAAATGGGCAACTAAAGCTGTTGCTGCTGAGTTTGGTTTATACGCCACTTTCATGCCAAAACCTATCAGTGGTGTCAACGGTAATGGTATGCACTGTAATATGTCCCTGAGTACTACTAAAGGTGAAAATATTTTTTACGATGAAAAAGCTGCAAACGGTCTCTCTGACAATATGAGATATTTTATTGGAGGTCTTTTGAAACATGTTAGGTCTTTTTGTGCAATCTCAAACCCGCTGGTCAACAGCTACAAAAGACTAGTGCCTGGTTACGAGGCTCCTGTTTATTTGGCTTGGTCTTGTATGAACCGTAGCGCTCTGATTAGAG
>CAWUIS010000204.1:0-3347 GCA_963922625.1 uncultured Candidatus Melainabacteria bacterium
ATCTTCCAGGCAAGGTTGCTTTACCTGGTTTTCATATCTTTGAAGAGGATTTTGCTTTTGAAATTGCCTTATTCTCAAGGCATATTGACCTGCAGCATAGAGCAATGGATTGGTCTGATTTGGATGTTGATCTTAACGAGCAAATCAGCTTCACCTCGTATATTAAACTACCTGCCCTTGGTGGAGGTATGAATGTCTGGCAATTAAGAGAAGAGGATATTGGACATCTTCCAGATTTTGAAATGCAAGACCGGCTCAGTAACAGTCCTTATGAGTATATGAAATTTGAGGAGGGCAAAATAGCTTTGCACGACGGCAAAACTTTTCATCAAATCGCTCCTTTTGAAGAGGTACAGGATGGTGACGAACGACTAAGCTTTCAGGGACATCTAATAAAGTCCAAGGATCATAGAACCTTTTATTTTCACTGGTAATGTCACTTTATTTCATTAAAACTTAGATAGTTTTACCTAAAGATAACGAAGAATGTATATAGTTTATTCATATGACTAAGCGTTTAAGTAGAAGGGATTTTCTCAAGCAAGGTTTGTATTTTTCAGCAGCATCATTAGCTCTAAATAGCCTAAATTTACAAGCAAAAGCCAACACTAATACAAAGTCACTGGTAATGATATATATGCCAGGAGGATATGATGGAGCACACTTCCTTGCACCTATTGGTGATCCAGATTATAACGCTAAAAGACCAAGAATCGCTCTCCAAGACTCTCAATTAACATCTATAAACGGTAGTAATTTTTTTGCATTTAATAACCTAATAAGTCAATTTGCAGATATATACAATGCAGGAGATATGGCAATTTTACCGGCGGTTCACTTTGATAACCCTACACGTTCGCACTTTAGTGATAGAGATAGAATTTTTTCTGACATGATCACCGAAGTTAATTCTGAAGGTTGGATAAATAAACTATTTGAAATGAACCGAGAGGACTTAGGTGTTGAGGGTAAGCTCTCAACCTTTCTTCGTGAATTGCCATTAATATTAAGAGGACCTTATCCTGTCAACAATACTTTTGGTCAAGTGCAGTTGCAAGACTATGATGGCTTAATAGACCAAGTTAAGAATGTTTATGAGGCATATGGAACAAACCCTTTTGATAGTTTCCTCAAACAATCCTTTCTAAATTTCTATGGTAATTATAAGGATTTTCAGGATGTTGAAATAGATAACTATGTCCCTGACAATAATGCTCAATACGTTCCTTATAATGGATTCGACACAAACTTAATTATCACAGCAAACTTAATCAAGTCATTTCAACCTAAGCTGATATATATGGACTACCCAGCTAGCTTCGATACTCATAATGGTCAGGATGCAAGCTTCTCAGGCAGCTTACCGGCATTAGGAGCAAATATTCAGGCTTTCTATCAAGACCTTGGGGAAAGGATGAATGATGTAACAGTTTTAATATTTTCAGAATTCGGTAGAACCATTACTGATAACGCCAACCTTGGGACTGACCATGGTTATGCAAATTCTTGGTTTGTTATTGGTAAAAATATACGAGGCGGTCTTTATGGTGACTGGACAGGTTTCGCTAACGGTGTCGGTGATAGAGGCTTCCTTAGACCATCTGTTAATATCCCAGATGTCTTCTTAGAACTGGTTTCTAAACATTTAGGTTTAAAAGCTTCTGGCTTATTTCCAGGACATAGCTACAAGGAAACGGGGTTTGTATTATGATTTTTTTAATTAGATTTTTTTCAATAGCATCATTATTTTGTTTAACATTATCAATCCAAGCTAGAGCACTAATAAACTTAGATTTAAACCTAGTGACTAGCAATATACCGGAAATAGCGAAACGAGGTAAATTCCCTCTACTATATAAAGTAAACAATTTTGAAGAACTCTCTGATATACAAAAAAAGCAACAAGCTTTGGAATCAGTATCAAACAGTTATTTTTTTCGTGAAATCAGTTTCAATAAAGACTCTCGTAAAGTTAACAGAAGCTTCTTTAGGTCTATGTGGAAATCTTCTCTGCTTGTCAAAGCAAAAGGCAAAGGACCAGAGCTTTCTTCAGTAGAAAACCAAGAAAAAGGATCAATACTTGTTAGCGGAAAAAACTTTGCTGCAGGTACTAGTTTATATTGCCTTAGCTTAGACAAGCAGGATTACATTAACCTAAGCAATAATTTTTCTATCATAAATGAGAATCAAATCCAACTAACAGTTACAGCTGATTTAATAACTTGTTCACATATCATAGCTAGTAACAAAAGTGGAGTTGACTACATTGAACTATTGCAAGATATCAAAAATAACGCGATAAGTACTAGAACAACTTTTCTTTCGAATAATATTCATGATGCAAACATAGCAGCACCCGATAACACTGTTAGCTTAGAGTTTCAATCAAATATCAACTTAGTTCCTAAAAGTGTCTTCTTTAATAACAAAAATGTCTCTAAGAGTCATATTAGCGAGTGCGCAGATTCAGGTTTATGTACACATAAATATGAGCTAGTTTTACAAGCTAATGAGTTTCGTCAGTCAAAAGAGCTTAATTATATTATTAACTTAGATAACTTAAAGAACATTCAGAATACTGAAGAAGAAAAAATATATCTATCACAACCATCTTCTAAAGAATTAAATTTCACACATAGGTTTATGTATGGCATTACAGACGAAGAGAAACAACATCTTAATGACATTGGATTAGATGCTTTTATTGAAGAGCAATTCTCTCCAGAACTTGTCGAAAACGAGTCTTTTGAAGCTGCTATGAAAGAGAAATACAGCTTAGTAAAGTACGTGCCAGAATTGCGACATTTCTTTTTTGAGAGACTTATATCTACAAAGGCTCAATTAAGAGAAAAAATGGCTAGATTTTGGGATAATCATTTCAGTACAAATGCTAATGTACCATTCAAAGCTTATTACCCTCTTTTAACCCATTTCAGCGATGGCTCCAAAAATCCAACTCTTGATCCAGGCTTAGGAGACCATTTCACCAATGAAAGAACATACTCTGTTAGATTAACGGAAGAAGCTTTGAATTTCTTTCCAAGCGCTGAGTCTTTTGCAATAGATTTTTATAATCTGGGAATCTACTCTGAAGAGGAAATAGCAATAATAGAGCTTCATTACTTAGACCAAAGTGGTCAAGGACAAGTTTTAACCTATGATTACACATATGTGCTACCAGACACTAATCCTGAGCGACATTTTGAGATTACAATTCCTCCTGAAGTTCATTCTGGAACGATACAGGATATTGTTTTCAGTGTGAGCAATCTTCCTGAAAATGAAGTAAGAACCAGAAAAATTGCTTTGAAAAATTCTCAAACTGAACTGTTACTTTATGGATCTAA
>CAWUIS010000205.1:0-3320 GCA_963922625.1 uncultured Candidatus Melainabacteria bacterium
TTCCGGTGCATTTATTTCTGATCTTTATATTTCACTGGTAAAACAGGGATTCGGCGACACTACCAATAAGCACCAAGCTGGGATCGTTGCTTGGTGCTTATTTTGCATAAGAAAGGGGAGATGAGTGATGAAGCGTTAGATAGCAGCTCTAGTGTTGTTTGACATAGTTGCTCTCATTAGGCTTTCAAGATCGTGCTTGAGAGCGTAAAGAACAGCTTGAGTTCTATCGTTAACTTTTAGCTTAGTGAAAACGTTGTTGATATGTGTTTTCACAGTTGACTCAGAGATAAATAATTTCTGAGCAACTCTTTTGTAGTTATAACCATCGCAAAGGTACTTAAGAACTTCAGCTTCTCTTTCGGTTAGCAATTCAAGGTTACCGAAGTTAGTGTTATTAGATGTAAGCACTGATTGCTTTTCGCTGATTAAGTTTTTAAGTGATTTGTTGATAACAAAGTCGATAAATAACTGACCTGCTTCAGCAGCTTCAAGAGCAAGAGAAAGAGTTCTGTCTGATCTTTCGCTTAATAACCATGCACTAATGTTTTCTGCAAGGTAAAGGTCAAATAAAGTTTCTTCGCTGATTGATTTTGAGATGAAAATTACTTTGGTTTCAGGTGAAGCGCTAGCGATTTCTGCCATCATTTCTGATGTTGTTTTTCTGCCAGGTAATTCACTTGTAATAATTACGATTTGTGGTTTTCTGATTTGTACTGCTTGTGTTAAAGCTTCTTGATAGTCAACTCTGTCAATCTTGTTGTATCCAGCCATATTAAGTTCTTTTGTGATTTGAACAGTTGATTGAACTGGGCTTAGCGCGATGATTGCTTCACGTGTTTTGTTTTGTTGAGTTGTCATGAGTTGGGGTCTCCTATTTTTGGCTGTAATCTAGATAAAGGGTGGATGTTTATCTGGTTTGTGTGGGCTTTATATTGATTTCGCTCACACTTACGATATAGGCCTAAAAAAGGAAATGTTCCCAGGGGAAGCCCTCGGTTAAGTTATAATATGTCTTATTAACGGTTAATATCGGCAAAAGTCAAGTAAACTTGAATTAAAATATTTTAATTTTGGGTATTTTTTTGAAAATCAAATATCTTTTTACCTAGATTAGCCTTATTATTCGATATTTTTAATCTTATATAAAAAAATTACTTGACAATAGAATAATTAAACTTCCTTAATGCTGTTTATTTACTAAAACTCTTAACCAAGGCATAAAGCTCCAATGTTAATGAGAATGTAACCCACATTGTAACCATTTGGGAGTTGCAATACTAATCCTAGCCCCCAGGAGGAAGATCTAATAATGGCAATTCAAGCAGCAGCAGCCACAAAAGCTGGCAAAACCAATGCGTCTAAGCCTAACCCGCTTATCGCAAAACTAAAAGCAAAGGCAGCTTTTACAGCATCCAAGTCTATTTTAAAGACACTACAAGGCAAGGAAGGTTTTAATTTAGAGGCTAAAAACTCTTTAGCCGAACATTATTATGAAGCTACCGGAAAAAACTTGGCTGAAGCTCTCAGCGAAAAATACGATAATTCCAAGCCAGCTCTTGAACAAGTTGAAAGTTTTTCTCAGAAAATAGCATCAAGCATGGATATACGAGAATCTGACGTCGCATCAAGGCTCCAGCTCTCTGCCAAGAGGCTTACTGCTATGAGCTTTGCTGAAAATGGAAGAAGAGCATCTAAGGCTAAGAAAATGACCTTTATGCGACCAGGCGCCAATGTTTGACGATCATGATGGTATATTTATTTATACTTAAATGAAAAAGTTACCAACAACTCTTCCTTTTATAATTCTTGTTTTATTTCTGTCACTTTTTGTCCTCAGTTTGATGGGACAAGAGAAGCAGAGAAAAATCCTTACATATAGTGATTTTATGCAGAGAGTTTTACCTGGTGATGGCTCTGCAAGTAGTGCATACAAAGTAGAGCTGACAAATGGTCAGGATATAGCTAGAGTGGAGGACAAATCTGGTGATATCTACTACGCTCGGATTCCTGCAAACTTACTAGGCTCTAATACGGAGCTTGCCGATAAGCTCGTGGAGCGTGGCATTAAGGTAGATGTTAAAGCTCAACCTAATGATAATGTCTGGGCTGGTGTTTTATCAAATTTTGTTGTGCCATTAGTGCTTTTTGGCTTGTTTATTTTTATGTTGCGTAATGTCAGCGGTGCCGGACCGATGTCTTTTGGTAAAAGCAAAGCCAAAATGATGACCAAGGACATTAATATTGGTTTTGATGATGTTGCTGGTATTGAAGAGAGTAAAGTTGAGCTTGAAGAGATAGTTGACTTCTTGAAAAACTCAGCTAAATATACTGCTCTGGGTGCCAAAATTCCTAAAGGCGTGATGCTGGTTGGACCTCCAGGCTGTGGTAAAACTTTGCTGGCAAAAGCAGTTGCAGGTGAGGCTGGTGTGCCTTTCTTTTCTATTTCTGGTTCTGATTTTGTTGAGATGTTTGTCGGTGTAGGTGCCAGCCGAGTAAGAGACTTGTTTGAACAGGCTAAGAAAAACTCTCCTTGCATTATTTTTATAGATGAGATCGATGCTGTTGGACGCCAAAGAAGTGGTATGTCTGGTGGTGGTAATGATGAGCGCGAGCAGACGCTTAACCAGCTTTTAGTTGAGATGGACGGTTTCCAGGCAAATAGTGGCATTATAGTCATTGCTGCAACCAATAGACCTGATGTTTTGGACAAGGCATTATTGCGTCCAGGTCGTTTTGATAGGAAAGTCTCGATTGATACTCCTGATCTAACGGGTCGTACTGATATTTTAGGGGTGCATACCCGCGGTAAACCAATTGCTGAAGATGTCGATATCGAAGTCCTAGCGAAGCGTACTCCTGGTTTTTCTGGTGCTGATTTAGCCAATCTTATTAATGAAGGTGCGATTTTAGCTGCGCGCGAAGAACAAAAAGAAATAGCCATGAACTACCTAGAAGAGGCTATTGATAAGGTTGCTATCGGACCAGAGCGTAAAAGCAAGATTATTAAGGCAAAAGATCAAGTCTGTACTGCCTTTCATGAGGTTGGTCACACCCTCATCAATATCTACTATGGCTCCAGCAATGAGCTGCATAAGGTCACCATAGTGCCAAGAGGAATGGCTTTGGGGCTGACTTGGTCTACTGAAGAAGAGTATAAAGTCTCCCAATCAGAAGCTCAGCTTAAAACCGAGATGCGTGTTTTACTCGGCGGTAGAGCAGCTGAAGAAATAATTTTTGGGCGCGAGAATGTTACTACCGGCGCTTCTAATGATATGGAACGTTGTACTGCTATTGCCAGGAGTATGATTACCCGCTTTGGT
>CAWUIS010000206.1:0-3304 GCA_963922625.1 uncultured Candidatus Melainabacteria bacterium
TGGATTTTTTACAAGCATGCAAGATTTCTTGGCTGATAATCTTGGCTGGTATTACATCTTGATCTCTAATGTTTATTTGTTTTTGATTGTCATTTTTCTTTTGGGGAAATGGCGTAATTTAAAACTTGGTAGCCCAGAGCAGAAACCAGAATATAGTCTATGGGCTTGGTTTGCCATGCTTTTTAGTGCAGGTATGGGGATTGGCTTAGTTTTTTACGCTGTAGCAGAGCCAGTTTTGCATTTTATTCACCCACCCATCGCTACCACTAATGAAATCATTAAGGCAAAACAAGCTATTGCTGTGACCTTTTATCATTGGGGGCTACATGCTTGGAGCATTTATGCACTCACAGGTTTGGTACTTGCCTTTTTTGCTTTTCGTTACAATCAAGCTTTTGATATTTGTGCTGGGGTAGAAGTTTTGTTCAAACGAAAGTTTTCCAGCTTTGCCAAAACCTTTGTAAATAGCCTTGCTGTTATTGCAACAAGTTTTGGTCTAGCAACGACTCTCTCTTATGGCTCTTTACAGATTAGCTCAGGTTTGAATCATGTTTTTTCTATCCCAGAATCTAAGATTGTTAATTTTATACTTATAGCAATTACCGTTTTTCTTGCTTCCTTATCTGTTTGTTTGGGTATGGATAAAGGAGTTAAGAGGCTTAGTGAAATCAATTTAGGTATTGCAGCGTTCTTACTATTTTTTGTGTTTTTCTCAGCAAATAAAATCCCCTTGATGGATTCTTTTATTGAAAACCTTGGTTACTATATCTCACAATTTGTGCACTTATCAAGCTGGACAGAAGCTTATGAATCTTCTAACTGGCAAAACTCCTGGACCATTTTTTATCTCTCGTGGTGGATTGCTTGGGCACCTTTTGTTGGTATGTTTATCGCTAAAATTTCTAAAGGTAGGACTATCAAAGAATATATTTTAGGTGTAATAATCGTACCGGTTTTGGTAACTTTTTTCTGGATGAACACATTTGGCACAGCTGCATTGAGTATTGAGCTTTTGGGAGCTGCTGACTTACATCAAGCAGTAGAAGAAAATATTTCTACTGCTATCTTTATCTTTTTAGATCACTTTGCTCTCTCAAAACAAACCTCTATATTAGCTGTAGCTTCAGTAATGATATTTTTTGTTACATCAGCTGATTCTGGCGCCATTGTTCTTGATATTCTAGCTTCACAAGGTAAGGATGATAATAGTCCATGGCAGCGTGTTTATTGGGTTGTTTTAGTTGGTTTAATTGCTGCAATTTTACTGAATTTTGGTGGTATGCATGCTTTGCAAATGGCATCAATACTCTTTGCTTTACCCTTTTCTTTTATACTGCTTGCAATGGGTATAGGTTTATTAAGGGAGCTTGAACGGTGCAAAGAGGTTTCGTTAGATCAATCAAAATAGCTTTTAAGCAAGAGCCGTGGGCAGTAACTTTGCTTGGTTTGTTGTGGTCTGCTGGCCCTATTGCTGCAATTGCACTAATGATTGGCTATCTTGCAGGTTATAGAACTCTTCCAAACCTTAGCCTTATTATTTATTTCTCTGTATATATTTTAATCTCTGGTATCGCTACCATCGCCTTTAGGCTACTAGTGAACTCCTCAGATTCGATACAAAAAAGCAAGCAGGAATTTAGAGAAAATGTGGTCTTTGAAAAAATTCTTGCATTGATGAACACCAATAAAGCTTTGTATTTAGCTTCGCTGCCAAATAAAAAACGAGCTTTTATTGAAGCAATTATAGTTTTTAATAACTCAGATGCTACAGAAACTGAGCTGGAAGCTGCGATGTCATTAATTTCTGATGATAAAGAGTTGCGCAAAACTTTACATGATATTGAAGTGTTTAGACGCTATGGTTACGCTAATCGTGTCGAAGAAAAAATGTACCAAGTTAAGCCTAAGCTGGATATGCTTTTGACTACCGCTGAAGAATTTATTAGCCAACAACAAAGAGCTTTGATACTCAAAAGATTTATGGGTATTCAACCCAGTAAAAAAATTGGTAAAGTACGTACCCAAGGCTTTATACAAAGATTTTTAGACCTGCGCAATAACAATAACTATGATTTTATTTCTAGTGATGATGTAACCGATGCCTTATCACTGATTTATGAGCTTCTTTGTAAAAGAGAAATCAAAAGATACCGCTCGCGTATCGGTATGAAAAGTGATTTGATTTTATTGTCTTGTGATTTAGAAAGATACAACTCTAGCTTTAAATCCTTGCTTAATATCCGCAATAATAAAATTACTTGCCTGAAAAAAATCATTTTAGATTCAGGCTTTATTGAAAAACTCGATACTGATTTGGATAATGAATTTGATGATTACCGTATCACTTCTTTGCTCCTAAATAAAGTACTCTCAGACTTTAAGCGCATGAAAAGAGAAGCTGATAAAAAATCTTTAAAGCTTTTCAAAGAGCTTTTTCTTCAAATTGAAGGTTTGATCATGACTATCGAAGCTATTAATGTTGAACTTGGCATTATAAGCAAAAAAATTGAAAGCTCAATGCAAAATTATCAACAAGCCCGTTACCAGTATCAAGAAAGCTCAAACTATACTTCCAATGTATCTAAGTCAGGGCTTGATATCTATGAAGATTCAGATTCTATTTTATTGAGTGATACTGAAGTAGCTAGTGTCGTTGATAAGGTATACAAACTTTTAGCTGACTTGAGTATTGATAGAGAAACCTTACAGGTCAAAGTCAAAGGGCAAAATTCTAAAAACAAGCTGAATCACCGAGACATAAAATCCTTGAGCTTTAAACTGATTAATATACTCAACAAGGAAGTACCTCTTGAAGATTTGCGTACTCAGTCTGCAATTGAAGCTTCTAATGCTCCTGATTTTGGCTCACTTGAACTTGGTCTCACTATGAAAACTATCTTGGATTGGTCGATTAATATCATCAAAGAAGTAGAAAATGACGTACCAAATATGATTTATAGAATCGCTCAATGGTATATGAATTTTTCACGAGAAAAACTGAGTACCCATCTTACTAATTACTTACAAGCCAATTATGATGCCGACCCAGGTATTATAGAAAAGCTCACCATTAATGATCCAACAGCACTTTATAAATCAAAAAACTTCGACAAAGTCAAAAAACAAACCAACAATCCTCTACTTGAAGATGATCTAGAAGATCTTTTAGAAGAGGCCAATCAAGTCTTGATAACCTAGTACTTTCTCATCAAGCAAACCAAAACCATGAATCTTTAAGTCATAGTTACAGTCTATGTTTACTTGATTTTTTTGTATGGGCGTAGTTTCCGCCAAACTTTAACAA
>CAWUIS010000207.1:0-3296 GCA_963922625.1 uncultured Candidatus Melainabacteria bacterium
ATTATAGTTAAAACGGAAAATAGAGAAAATACTTTAAACACTGAGTTTTTTTAGCTCATCTGCAAATTTCACAGCTGGTTTCTCGTTGCTATCCGAAGCTTCGTTACTATCATCGTAGCCATCTAAGCAAGCCAAACCAGGAAGCACTTTCCCTTCTAAGAACTCAAGTGAGGCTCCTCCGCCTGTACTAACGTGAGTAAATTTGCTTTTTTCGATGGCAAATTTTTCAAGTGCAGCTACTGAGTCACCACCACCAATAATGGTAGTACCACCTTTTGCTGTAAGTTCTGCAAGACTTTCAGCAGTAGCTTTAGTACCTTGAGCAAAAGCTTTGTATTCAAAAACCCCCAGAGGACCATTCCACACTATGGTTTTAGATTGTTGGATTAATTTTGAAAATTGCTCTATCGATTTAGGACCAATGTCTAAAGCTTGCATATCTGCAGGAATAGACCTTGATTCAGTAATCTCTGTTTCGATAATATCGTCAGGCTTACATTGCGCAAAAATATCAGTATGTGCAGAGCAGCAGATAGTATCTTCAGGTAGAATCACCGCTGTATCAAATTGATCAGCAATACTCAAAATCTCTCTTGCTGTCTGCAAGTGATCTTCCTCACAGATACTCTGCCCAATACTTGCTCCTTGAGCCTTTAAAAAAGTAAAAGCCATGCCTCCTCCAATAATAATGGTGTCGACTTTTTTGACCAAGTTTTTTAAAACAGAAATTTTAGAGCTGACTTTAGCTCCACCAACAATGGCAGTAAAAGGTCTTTCTGGGCTGTTGAGCTTAGCTCCTAGCATCTCGACTTCTTTTGCCATTAACAAGCCAGCTAAAGCTGGACTAATATAGCTAGCAACTCCAGCAGTACTAGCATGAGCTCTATGGGCAGCCCCAAAAGCATCATTGACATATATATCAGCGAGATCAGCAAGGTCTTTTGCAAAATTCATATCATTTTTTTCTTCGCCAGCATAAAAACGAATGTTTTCAAGTAAAGCGATATCACCATTTTGTAAGGTCTCAATCTCAGTCTTAACAGACTCACCAACAGCATGGTTGATTTTTTTAACAGGCTTCCCAAGAAGGTTTGATAGCTCTTGTGCCACAGGATTAAGCCTCAGCTCTTCCTTGACCTCTCCTTTCGGTCTGCCAAAATGGCTCACAAGAATAATCTTGGCTTCATTCTCTTGGAGTAATTTTATAGTCTCTAAAGCGCCAACGATACGGCTATTGTCAGTAATTTTGCCTGTACTATCGAGGGGTACATTAAAATCAACCCTAAGCAAAACCCTCTTACCCAGAAGAGAGTCTTTAGTAAGTTCAGTAATATTTTTAACCATAAGGTCTATTATAAACTCTGCATCCAAGCTATGGTGAGCTCAGAGAGCCTCTGTAGTACAAATGGAAAATCTTTACCTTCTAGCTCAGCTCTATCCTGCGGCAGTATAAGCCCAGTTTGCGCTTTTAAAACTTTAAAATCTTTGTCGAGATACAAGATGCGCGGGAAAGAGACCATATTCAGCTCATCATGTAGCTTATTTTCAAAATCATAAACCCAGGTAGCGTTGATATTTTTGTGGTCGTTATATTCTTTTTTAAATCCTGCAAAATCCGTGTGCTTACTATCCAAGACAATAAGGAACTCTGGCTTGATCTTAGTCTTGGTCGCATCAAGTACTGCAAGCATCGACTGACAATAAATACAGCCAGGCTTAACTAAAGCAATTAAAGAATCTTGCGAGCCCAAAAGTTCAGCTAAATTTCTTTTTTTGCCTTTTACATCCTTGATTTTAAAGTTTTCAATGACTTTTGTAATATCGTCACCAGCTGTAACTGCATAATCAGCATCAGCTTTCTTGGTCACCGCTTGTTTTTCAGGCTGCGTAACAGCGGTTGAACAAGCGCTACACATCAATAAAGCAATGGATAAAACAAAAATTCTCTTCAAATTCATAATTTACAGGCAATATATTATCATTTTAGGCATGAGTGACGATCAAAAGCAAAAAAACTCAATGCTTTTTCTTGCCTACACTTTACTAGCAACTATGCTGGTAAATAGTCTTTACCTTAGCTATAAATATATCAATTTTTATTTCTTGGGAGGAATGATGCAGGGTTTTGACTGTGTTGAAGATTGTGATGCTGTCATGATGTCTGCATACTCAATGCTTTTTGGCATACCAGTACCAGTTTATGGTCTTGCTTTTTTCATTGCTTTAAGCCTGATGTTTTATTTTTTAAAATACTCTTTGGTGAAAATTTTGTTTGAGTTTTCCTTACTAGTTGGCTGCTTAGCAGCAAGTGGTTTTTTGTTTATTCTTTATTTCAAGCTTCATATGATGTGCAAGTTTTGCCTGCTCTCTCACGTTTGTTTGTTTTTGTTTACTGGTCTTTATTTTTCAGCTATCAGAAAGACAATCAGGGCTTCGGCGATACTCTGAATTTATAAAAAGTAGCTCTGCCTTTCCCCTGCCTCTCAATTAAACCTAGCTCTATAAGCTTTTTAAAATCCAAGCTCCTTGTCGCTTTAGCTCTATCAGTCAATTTGGCGTAAAGCCGGTCATCGATATAGCCATGTTGTTCTATATAAGCAAGAATTTTCTCATGGTAAGGCTTAAGACTTTGTTGGGGACTAGCTTGATAATGAGCAAGCTCTTGTCTGACTCTTAAAAGCTCATCGATAATCCCCTCACTAAAATATTCCAACCAAGGAGTAAAATCAATATTGTCTTGAAGCTCATAATAGTTACCGTGCTCGCCAACACTAGCAAAATACTTGGTAACGTTTTTATTGTAATAATTCTCAAAACTAAAAAGGTTAAACGTATTCAAACCCAGGTTTGCCAAAAGATATTTTGTAATCAACCTCGCTGTACGCCCGTTTCCGTCGATAAAAGGATGAATTAAAACAAACTGCTTATGAAAAATAGCACTGAGAATCACTGGGTCAGTATCTTTCAGATTTTTGTTTATGTAATCAAGCAGCTCGCTTAATAAGAGCTTTAAATCTTTATGATCAGGCGGCCAGAAAATTGTTTTACCAGTCTTTGGATTATTTACAAACACCGGCTCTTGCCTTAATTGTCCTAATTTAGATTTGTAAATTAGAGAGTGCAAAACTTTTTTATGAACATCAAAAATAATTTTTGAGTTTAGTTTTGTTTGAGGCTTATCGATCGCGTCCTCTAAAAATTCAAGAGCATTATTATAGTTAATAACCTCGCGCTCAGTATCTATAAGATTTTCAGGTTGAGTTTTAATCAACTGCTTGACGTCTGTCAGAGCTAAA
>CAWUIS010000208.1:0-3248 GCA_963922625.1 uncultured Candidatus Melainabacteria bacterium
ATATGGAGCCTTGCCAGGTTTGCATAAACACAAAAACAAACAAGAAAAAATTGACTTACTGAATAATCTCCTTGAAACTTACATACTCAAAGATATCAAAGGACTTGTACAAGAAGAAAATATTTCTGCATTCAATAAACTTTTGTACCTACTGGCTGATTCTCAAGCTCAGCTTTGTTCAATAAATTCACTTAGCCGTAAATTAAGACTAGAGAACAGAACCGTAGAACGCTATTTATCAATTTTGGAGCAAACTTATGTTCTATACCCAATAAATAGTTTTGCAAAAAATCTCAGCAATGAACTCAAAAAATCAAAAAAATACTTTCTTTTTGATAGTGGCATCCGCAACGCGATACTAGGTGATTTTTCGAAATTAAATGCGCGCAATGACAAAGGGAGCTTCAAAGAGAGCTATGTGCATAAATTCATTCAAAGCCAAGCGCCTAAAAATTCAGAACTAAGATTTTGGAGAACCAAAGATGGAGAGGAAATTGATTTTGTTTTTATCAAAAACAGACGCCCAAATATAATCGAGGTCAAATCAAAACTTAAAGGAGCGGAAATTCCCAAAAGCTTTGAAAAATTTCTTAAAGCCTACCCTAAAACCGAAAGCTGTTTTGTAATTAATGAAAATATCAATGAGCAGCTTGAATACAGAGGTTTTTTGATTCACTTTATTAAAATTCAAGAACTTGAAGATTCAGTTGAATTTGCTGAGCTTTTTGAGAATCACTAACTCGTTTACTTAAGAGACAATCACAGAATAGAAACCATTTTTATTCCAGCCATGCTTGCGCATCAAAAGTGCTAAATCATTTGGATAAATACAACAACCCCAAGAACCATCCCCTGGATGCAGCAAAGCATGAAAATTGGTACCCTTGCCATCATCGACAATAGGACCACCACCAGGCTTCATCCTATCGGTATAATCTATGCCATTGTTTGCAAGAATCCATGACGGACCACTTTGACGAGCTGTTTCTTTGTAAGACCCTCTATGAGGCTTCCAATGTAAAACTACATTTCTTTTTATATGCGCTGCGGTTTTGACGCCTTTATCACGAAGATCTTTAGCAACAGAATCTGCTTGGTTTTTCAAGGGAATGACTTGGCTTGCTGCAACAACTCGGCCGTCTGAATAAACTATGGCAAAGGCAGCTCTATCCCAGCCCTTGCCAGGATTATTATCGCTATTCAATAAAACTTTAACTGGTTTTTGAGGGCTTGCTTTACTTATTAATTGCTGCCGCAAATCCGGGCTCATTTTTTTCCAAAGCCTATTCACAAAAGCCTGAGGCTTACTAGATGGTAATAAGTCTAACTTTGGTAACTCTCCACTCCTGGGTGTTTGATTGCTACCTGGTAAGCTCAGGGCATATTCTGGGTGGTTACTATTTCTTGGACTTAATAGATTTTGGTTCTCAAAGTGGCGTTGCTCAGCCTCAAGAGGCTCTTCTCCCTCAGCAAGCCACACTGGCTGACTGCCAATAAATGTTACTTGTACCACTTAACCAACTCCATCAACTGCTTGTCATCTAATTCAGAGGTAAAACATAGAGATTAAAATCTAGTTAAGGCTAGATCAAAATCAATAATCTTTAAGTCACGGTAATAGTCTAAGTTTGCTGATTAATCACCATCTCTTAGGGTCGGGTCGTCAGTTTGTCAGGTGGTTCCCAAGATAAAAGGACTACTTGCTAACGATGTTATTAGCGTTATTCCTGTTGATGAAAGCCTTATTTTGAAAAAGCCCTGACAAACTGACGACCCGACCCTATGTTATAGAAAAAGCCCTGACAAACTGACGAACCCGACCCTATGTTAGACAACGAGAATGCGCTAGCCCTGCGATAGGCCAGTATGACCTAAGATAATGGCAGGGGTCTAGTGCAATATGTTTGCCTCTTTACCAAGGCTTTTGATCAGTTATAGTCCCATCAGGGAGCTCATAAAAAATCTTACCGTTTTGCATAAAAGATGATGGAATACCAAGACGCTTATTTTTTTCTTTTTCTTCTTGCATTGCTTGCGCTGCAACTTTGTTTATAAACTCAGTTTGTTGGTAGATCTCAATATCATCAAATGAGTCAACAATTTCTCTTTTATTATTCACTTCTTATTTCCTCAATTTCTCGCATAAACTCATCAAACAAAGGTTGGTTTAAAATCTCAAATTTTTCTTTTCTACCTTTGCCAACTAATTTAAAATCGTAAATCTCGTTATTGAAATATATATTAAAGTTATCTACCAGCCAACTATAACGATCCCAAAACTTTAATAGCCCACGGTTAAACCGTCTTAAAACATCTGCATCGGGTACATAATGACCACCCTGTCTAACCCTAGATTTGATTCTCTCAATGCAAAGTTGTTGAGAACCAAGAAAAACATAAGTTAAGTTAACTTGATAATTGGCTTCTTTTAAGTTGTTAATGTGTTTTTCTAAAAAAAAACCTGCAAGAGTAGACTCTATTACAAAGTTTTTTTCTTCTAAAATAAATTGATTTATAGAATTAATAACTTTTTTACCAGCTGCAATTCTAGCTTTAGTGGGATCTTCAGGATTGAGTTCTTTCGCTATTTCATCAGCATTAAGAAATTCATATTTTGTAATATCAAGGAATTTACGTGCAAAAGTAGTTTTGCCAGAACCATTTGCTCCAGCAATTATGACAACCTCTTTTTTGTCTTTACTGCCCACTGGGACTAATCTAGCACATGGGGTTTACTTCAACACGACCCTATATTGGTACATTTACTTAAGACACAACTACTGCAAAAAAGTTCTTACGCCCTTTAAAGTATCGATTATATTCTGGTGGATAAACCAAACATCCCCATGATCCTGTTCCATTATGAGCAAGTAAATCTCGATTCAGTGATTCAGCAATAACTTCACCACCGTGAATAGCTCGCCTACCAGTACTCCCACTCGTTAGCATAAAAGTAGTACCTTTCTCCCGCTTTTCCCAATCATAAGCTGTATAGTGCTGCAATTTATCTCTTTGGAGATAACCTGCTCCTTTTTGCTGCAATTCATGGGAAATTTTTGTTGAAACACTGTCTGCTTGATTTTTCATTGGAAAAACTTCAGTTTGAGCATTTGCAACCAATTCACCATTATTGCCTAGAGTGAGCTTAGCAAAAACCGCCGGGTCAAATCCTGGACCTTTTTTCTGATCATCGCTTAACAGGATCTCGACATGACCATTTTGCTTTATTTCTCGCTTCAAGTTCGATA
>CAWUIS010000209.1:0-3247 GCA_963922625.1 uncultured Candidatus Melainabacteria bacterium
AGAACTAAAGAGTATCAAGATAGAGTTAAATCATGAGTGATAAACAAAAACTACCTATTGATCAGATAAATCAATTGTCTGAATTATTGAAACATCAAGATCTTACTGAGATTGAAGTTGAGTATGATGATTTTCGTGTAAAAGTGCGCAAAGAAGCTGCGCAGATTCTAACCCAGCCAGGGATAGCGACATCAACTACTGTTTCTGCTGCAAGCTCTGGAGATGCAGCCTCTAGCTCAGGAGCAGTCCAGGAAAATTTTATTGAAATTAAATCGCCAATGGTGGGTACTTTTTATGCAGCACCATCACCTGATGCTGAGCCTTTTATCAAAGTAGGTGACAGAGTTAAAAAGGGCGATCCTCTTTGTATCGTTGAAGCAATGAAAATTATGAATGAACTTCCTTCTGAATCTGAAGGTGAAGTTGTTGAGATTTGTGTCAATGATGGTGATGCTATTTCTTTTGGCCAAGTTATCATCAAATTGAAGTAATGTCGTTTAACTTCTCCACAGACATAAAAGACAAAAAACTCTTAGAACTTGCTCTCACCCATAGCTCGTATACAAAAGATTTTCCAGAGATTGAAAATAACGAGAGGTTAGAGTTTTATGGAGACGCAGTACTAAAGCTGGTTATCAGCAAGTATCTTTATAATCGTTTTCCTATGGAAAAAGAAGGCAAGCTGACTAAATACAGAGCCCGTTTGATTTCTGATGACTTGCTTGCTGACTTGGCTGACAAGCTTGATCTTGAAAACAGAATTATTGCTGGTTCTTCAATGCAAACAAGGCGCTTACCTCGATCTGTTAAAGGCGATGCGCTAGAAGCTTTGATTGGAGCAGTATATATAGACTCAGGTTATGAAGCTGCAGAAAAATTGATTTTGGATTTGTGGCAAGATTCCATCGAAAAGGCTTTAGTTGAAGCATTAGAGACTGATTACAAATCTTTGTTACAAGAAAAAACCCAAAAATCATGTAAAAGTCATCCTACATATGAAATTTTGAGATCTATTGGACCAGATCATGCAAAAGATTTTGAAGTTGGGGTTTATTTAGGTGAGGAGCTATTGGCAAAAGCAGTTGGTAAATCCAAGAAAATTGCTGGTCAAGAAGCTGCGAAGCTGGCATTGGAGTTTTTGGGAAAAGCAAAAAATGATTGAAATTTTACAAAATAAGGTTCATAGTATTTCCGAGGCCCTGCCTTATATACAAAAATATAGTGGCAAGATTTTTGCAGTTAAATACGGCGGTTCCGCTCTGACAAATCCTGAAATTGCTCAAAGCACTATTAATGATTTGGTTTTACTAAATAGTGTTGGTATTAAAGTAGTGCTGGTGCATGGTGGTGGTCCAGAGATTAATCAAATGCTCACTAAAGTAGGAAAGGAAATTAAATTTGAAAATGGTCTACGGCAAACTGATAGAGAGACTATGGAAATTGTCGAAATGGTTTTGCATGGTAAGGTTCAGCGTCGTTTGGTGACAATGATCAATCGAGCTGGTGGTAGGGCCATTGGGCTCAGTGGCCGTGATGGACGAATCATGATTGCTGCACGCCACGATGAAGCTAGTGAAGGCAATATGGTTGGTAATGTCAAATCCTCTAATCTTGAGTTTATTTATCAGCTTCTAGAGCTTGGTTTGATCCCTGTTGTTAGTTCTATTGCCCCTGATGAAGATGGTCAGGCTTATAACATCAACGCAGATACTATGTGTGCTGAGCTGGCTATTGGTATGAAGGCTTTTAAAATGCTTCTAATGACAGATACTCCAGGTATTTTGAGAGATAAAGAAGATAGAGATTCGTTGATCACAGATCTTAGCCTTACTCAAGCAAGTGACTTGATTAAAGAAGGTATTGTTGCAGGTGGCATGATTCCTAAAACCCAGTGCTGTATCAAAGCTATTGAAAATGGTGTTTCTGAAGCGGTGGTTTTAAATGGACTACAAGATCATTGTTTGCTTTTGGAGACTTTTACTGACCTTGGTTCAGGCACCAGGATTTTAGGCAAAATTTAGACCTTTAATTTGAGACTCGTGTCCCTTAATAGAATCCAGAAACCTTTGCTCAATAGATTTGTGCTGAAGTTTCAGCTCTGAGTTGATAACCGCTGATTTCACTTTGATAACAAGCTTTCTATCTTTGTCAATATGACTTGCTTTAGTGGCTTTAGCAACACTCACGCTTAACTCTTGCTCACAAAAAATGCTCCAGTATTGCATGAGTTCGTAGTCTTTGATTTTGGTGTCAAGATTCAAGTCCAAAAAAACTTTACTCATGAGAGTTGAAACAGACTCCATGGGAGGAGCATATTTCTCTGTATGTCGATCACGGTAATTGCGAATATGTTTACTGGATGGCTTCATCTTGTTTATATGCTTGTTGCAGGAAAATATGCTGCTCCATTTTTAATCTCTATAATTTGGGCATTATCGCTCCATTTCTCTAAGTGAGAACCTAAATGTGTTGTTGTAATGATTACTTGTGTGTCTTGATTTACTGCTTCTAGTAAGTAATCTTGACGGCTTTCATCTAGCTCTGCCAGCACATCATCTAAAAGCAAAATAGGGTACTCTTCATATTGATTTTTTAAAAGTTCTAGTTCCGCTAGTTTGATAGCAAGAGTTATGGTTCGTCTTTCACCTTGACTGGCAAAAGATTTGGCAGGCTTCTCATCTAAGAAAAATTCAATATCATCCCTTTGAGGTCCTATTGTTGTATAAGAGCGAGCAAAATCCTGCCCCCGGCATTCTTCAAGATCAGCTAAAGTCATGGCTGCACCTCTGTACTCAAGTCTGAGTTGTTTTCCAGCAAGACTAATATCAGAGTATGATTGCCGCGCGTAAGGACTTAGTAAATCAATAAACTCAATACGCTTTTCAGTAATTTTATTTGCTGCATTGATATACATTTCATCCCAAATTACGAGCTGCTCTTTTTGTCCTTGTTTTAGTTGAGAAGGATGATAAATCTCTTCTTTGTTAAGACTTTTGATATAGGAATTTCTCTGCTGCAGTATATTTTCAAATTCAGCAAAATCTTTTTTGTATTCACGGTCCAATTGAAATAGTACTGAATCTATCCATTTACGGCGCTCCGCTGGAGCCCCGTTAATAATTTCAAGATCATCAACCATAAAAGATACAGAGTAAATATTATGAGCAAGCTCTTCTGGTTTTTTTTTGACATCGTTGATTTTCAAGGTGCGACGACCACTTTTTCTAATTAAAAGAGCAATTTCTTT
>CAWUIS010000210.1:0-3236 GCA_963922625.1 uncultured Candidatus Melainabacteria bacterium
ACCGGAAATTTTTCTACCAAAACCTCCTAAAAGTACCATCCGCTAAATCCAAGCACGCTAGTTTTGGTACCGCTGTTCACGCTGCTCTCTATGATTTATTCTCTTCAAAAAAACCAAGCTTAGAACTATTACTAGACAGCTTCTCTCAGCATCTTGCATATGAAAACCTAACAGAAAACGAAGCAAATGACGCCCTAGTCCACGGCAAAGAAGTTTTAAGCAATTACTACCAGCACTATCAAAAATCTTTTCACTCAGAAAACTTACTTGAGTATGATTTTGCAAGCAAAGGGCTTGTAGTAGAAGGCACTGAAATCACTGGTAAACTCGATAAAATTGAACTTCACGAAGATGGTAAGGTCAATGTTGTAGATTACAAAACAGGTAATCCTAGCTCAAGATCAAAAGACTTAAAACCTGGTGGTCACTACCATAGACAAATAGTTTTTTATCAACTTTTGTGTGATCTTGCTAAACAGAACCAGCAATTTAAGTACAGCATGAAGTCTGGTGAGATTGATTTTATTCAGCCGAATTCAAAACAAACTTATATCAAAGAAAAAATCATTGTCGAAAATACTGATATCAAAGAATTAAAAGAACAAATCCAAGAAGTCATGACTCAAATCAAAAGTCATGATTTCACAAAGACAGAGGATCTAAAGACCTGCGAAAACTGCTTTTTTGCTAGTGTTTGCAAAAGATAGTCGCTTGCCGTGATCATAAATATCTATTTGATAATTCAAACCATTTTCGTATTCATAGGTCGCTACATCTACTTTTTTAGAAGCAAATCGAGCCAGCTCAGTTTCAGCAGGAATTAAGTTTTCAGCTTCATCTACAACTCTGGTGTAATCAAAATCGTTGGTACTAGCCAGGCTAGCATCGATTCTGCTTAGTTCTTTTTCAAGCTTCTCGCTGTTTGCTTGTAATGCAGCAAACTCTTGATCAATATTTTTGAACCTTTGTTCTTGTTCATTGAAGCGAGCAAAAATCCCAGTAGTAAATTTTGGTTGGGCAACTGGTGCATAAGAGCTGATTAGCAAACCTTCAATTTCTTCGTGAAGAGTCCCAGATTTAGCAATCAGAAAACTCGTCAAATATATCGCAATACAAAAAGCTAGAAATTTTCTCATGGTTCAATATTGTTAGTCGGCTTTTTGCTAGCTCCGCTAAATATGCTAAAGATTAAAAAGCTTCTAATATAGATATGCCCTTATTTTTGTTTGAGAGTTCTAGTCATTCCATATGACTCTGTTAGTAATTTCCAAGACTTTAATTGCTTGTGAAGCTGATATTCAAGGTGTTTATAGAGCAAATCAATAGCATTAAAACTATCTTCTAGCTCCAATTGATTAAGCTCAGACTTTGAGCTCAATTTCAATAAGGTATTAAAAACATTAGCTTTTAAAGCAACTAAACTTTCTTGGTAAGGGTTTTTGCTGACTAGGCTTTGGTAACCATGCTGACTGGCAATCCCTCCATTTTCAAGATCAAAATACTGAGGAGTACTTTCTGGAGGCCTTTTTTTATGGGTGATACTACAAGAATTCAGCTCCGGTTTGTAACCAAGCAATTCAATAAACTGCCATAAAAAATTCAAAGTAGTTTTAAAAACCTCTGTTTTGCAAAGAGAAGCTTTTTCTAAAGCCTCAAGGCAAAGTATCAAAAGTTCAAAAGGTTCTTCGTAGTGATCATCACTAACAGCAATATGATCTAGAATATCCACAAAAAAAGCTGCTGCTGTAATAGCTTCATAGCCTTGATTCAGACCAGGAAAGCTTTGAATAAGCTTAGCTTCTTTAACAATATCCAGATTACGCCCCTCTGCAATAAGAAAATTACAGACATTAAAGACTTGTGACTTTGCTGTCAGTTTACCGGTAACTTTATAAGCAGATTTAGCAACAGCTCTAATGGGTCCGATTTCTGGGCTATAAAGATGCAAAATTTTATCGGCTTCAGAAAGCCGGTGATGCTTGAGAACAATTGCAGTGCATTGGTAATCGATAAAATCATTTTACTGCTAGCTCTAGGCAAAAAGATAGAACGCCCTTTATTAATGAGAATTAATCTCATTAATCTTCCAGTTTATTTATAATTATTTTAGATTAATTACAGCGTTGTAATTAAAATTCGATTCGGGAGAGAAAAATGAATATCACAATACCAAAACTGGTGGCTAGTTTTTTACGACCAAGAACTAAGCCCATGACCTTAGTGCACGACAACGATAACTCAGACGATGTCGCTATTGCAGATGATAGAACACATCAAAAACAAAAGAAACGTTCAGAAGGAGAAAGAGACGACACCGTGAGCACCATCAGTAAAAGCGACCAACGCGTTAATCAAAAAGATGGAAGCAGTAACGATAGCTCTAATGGCGATGGGCAAGAACATAAAGATGAAAGATCTAGCTTTGATAAGCAAATTGATGCAATCAAAGTCGATACAGCTCTAGAAAAATCTTTACAAAACGAACTAGCTGAAGCTCTGACAAAATTAAAGGAAAAAGACTTAAATTATGCTGGAGTGCTTGAGAGAAACAAAGACCCATTTGTTTTTTTCAGGAATTTCATAATTCCAATACCTATTGTTGAATTTTTCTATGGTCTTTTTTATCATGGCTCAGTAAAACGCCTGGAAGCTGCTGCTAAAGTTTATAAAAAATACCAAAGCGTGGTTGCAGCTCAAATTGAATCAACAGCAAAAGAAAAAAGATATGGTGCTGATACCTATATCAGCAGAAAATTAAGAGAGCAAAAAGAATTTGCTTTTCTTACCGAGCCACTAAACGATATCACCGCTTTTGCTAATAATCGCTCTGAACATCTCTGGTCATCACACTTGGGCTCAATCTTTGGTAACCAAGAAACCGATGCTTTAAGCCAAACAGCAACCCAGCTCAAAGATAGGTTAGTTACAGGGTCTAGAGAGATTGGTAAATCTGTACTGAGACAGACTTTCAGTGATATACAACAAAAAATGCATATAGCTCAGACTGCAGCGAAAGCAGCAGGTTCTTAAGGGCTGCTAATAGAAACACTATTTGGCGATCAAAGCACCTGGATAATAGTGTCCTAAAATTTCCTGATGGTTTTTGCCTTTAGTTGCTAGATACTTAGCGCCATTTTGTGACATGCCTATACCGTGACCATAACCAATGCCCATGATATCCAGATTTAAGCCACGCCAGCTCAAATCAAAAAAGGTGCTACGTAAACCTAGCTTGT
>CAWUIS010000211.1:0-3223 GCA_963922625.1 uncultured Candidatus Melainabacteria bacterium
AGCTTTCTTGCACTTGATCCTGTTAAAGCCCAAGAAATGTTTTTATACCTCTCAATTAATAGATGAACAGTATTTAGAAGATTTGGTAGTAATTGAATTTCATCAATAACAATATTTGTGACATTTGGGTTTGCCTTAATATCTACCTCAAGATTTTTAGGGTCTTGAGATAAACGAGAAAAATCATCTGGATCTAATAAATCATAGAAAATATGCCTTTTACCTGCAATAAATTTTTTCAAAAGACTAGTCTTGCCAGTTTGCCTCGCACCAAAAAGAAAAAAACTCTTATTAATAGGTAATTTCAGAAGTCGCTTAGCATCTAATTTGGGGGGCACAGTCTAATTATACCATCTATTACCGGGGAGGTAACCTGAAAATAGACGCCGTTTGGGAGGTGCTATGACCTGAGTAGCGGTTTTAATATGTTATTATTGATAAGACTATGGGTATTCTCAAAACATTTGCTAGTAAGCCACCCTCTGCTAATGCCCTCCCCGAACATACTAAACCCAATAATCACAGAATCCTATCAGCGTATGACATTCAAGCTGCAATCGCCCGATCAACTACTGGTAAAGATGCACCTATTCAGGTTAGGACCTACAATGACCAAGGTCCTTGTCATGAATTTAAGGTGTCATCAATATATGACATAATAGAACATGGTTATGACACTTTTGCATTAAGTCCATATCTAGATAGACGTAATCAGCCTGGAGGATCTGTAGTCAGTCATTTTAACCCATTTAATTCAGATGATGAAAATGACACGCGGAAACTTGTTGTAGATAAAAGATGTTCTAAGGATGTTATATTTGGTATGCTGGCAACAAATTATAGACCAACCGATAAAGATGCTTTAGAGTTACTTCGATATTTAATTGAAAATAAATGCTCACTTCCAAAAGAATATATGCTGTACGTTGGTGATGAGGAAGCATTAGGACAAACAGGTTCCAAATCCAAATATAAAATATTAAATTTAGATACGCCAAAAAATATAGGAATAATTAAAGGTCTCTTCCGTAATCGAGAGCTTAGTTTTATCCTGACTCCTTTCGCTGATCATGTTGCAGAGGGTTTCAGTAATGCAGTATATTTCCCTAAACAAAAAATGGAAAACTTATTACCAGAATTTTTCCAAGCAAACGAAGATGGAGCAAGAGCTGCGACTTCAGGTTCAACAGGAAGGCAAGACGGGGAGGCTCTATCTGTAGCTAGTTAAGCTTCTTGCTCAATCAATTTTGACTAGTTTCAGCAGGTTTTGCGTGAAGTGATTAAAGCCTTACTTGAAATTGTTTTTGAGTCTTTCAGCTGCTTCTGGACTAATTCCAAGCTCATGATCACAGATTGGGCTAGCTAGGGTTTCTTGCTCCTCTTCTTCGTAGCAAGAACGCTCACTCTGGTAAAGAATACCGGTTGCGATTCTATCTGTGCCGTAGGTGTCTTGCATAGCAACATTAAAGGCTTTTTCCATGTTTGATGGATCGTGACCTTCTGCAGCAAGATCATAAGTATTGTCTCTGTAGAACTGCGCTGTGTTGACCTTGTTGAAAGTGACACAAGGAGAGAAAGTATCAACAAGTGCAAAACCTTTGTGGTTGATAGCTGCTTTGTAAATCTCAACTGCTTGTTTTGGATTACCAGAAAAAGCTCTTGCAACAAAACTAGCTCCAGAACCTAAAGCCATAGTCATTGGGTTAAGTGGTACTTCAGGGTTACCAAATGGTGTTGATTTGGTTTTCATTCCAAAGCCACTAGTTGGTGAAGTTTGGCCAGTTGTAAGACCATAAATTGAGTTGTTCATCACGATATAAGTCATGTCTAGATTTCGGCGTAGAGCATGGATCAAGTGACCAACGCCAATACCATAACCATCACCGTCGCCACCAACAGCAACTACTGTCATATCATGGTGAGCAAGCTTGAAGCCTTGAGCGTTTGGAAGTGAGCGCCCATGTAGTGTGTGCATGCCATAGGTGTTGATAAAGCCAGGTAAGTTTGATGAGCAGCCAATTCCAGAAATTACTGCTGCTTCATGTTGAGGAATACCAAGCTCTGCAAAAGCTCTTTGCAAGCAGTTGAGTACACCAAAGTCGCCACAACCTGGGCACCAATCTGGCATTACATCACCCTTGAAGGCTTTAGGGTCTAGTGCTGGTCTTTCTTTTCTTTCAATGATATTTGCTGACATAATTTTTTCCTTAGTGCGTTACGCGTTGATTAGTTCTTTTACTGGTACAAGCTTTGCAAACTCGCGAACAATATACTCACCAGTAAGAGGCTCACCATCCCAACGGTTGATATGTTCGGTTACTTCAAAGCCGGTTTCAGCTAGAAGCTGCTTGCACATTGAGTTACACATATTTGCTTCGACTGAGATGATTCTTTTGCATTTAGAAATCACTTCAAGGGTTTCAGCACGTGGGATTGGATAAACATCTGTAAAGTGTAGGTGATTTACTTTTTGTCCTTGCTCACTTAGAAGCTTAATAGCTTCTTGGGTGTGATTGTAAGAAGAACCCCAAGTCATCAAAGTGATGTCGGAATTTTCTTCGCCTTCAAGACTAGGTGGGTTGATATCACCACTTTCCTGCATTGTCTGCATTTTCTTCATGCGTTTTGCGTGCATTTTGATTCTGTCTTCACGAGCATGCGGCAAACCAGCCTCAACATCTGACATTACATGACCATATTCGTTATGCTCATCACTAGGTGGGACGTGCATCGCGTTTTCAGCACCTGGCATAACTCTTGGAGAGATGCCATCTTCTGTGTATTGGTAACGCTTATATTTGCCTTCACCAGTCCACTCTTTTGAGAATTTGCCTCTTTCAATTTCGATAGTTTCAAAATCAAAGTCGTCGATAGTCTCGAAATGCTCTGAAAGATAGAAGTCACTTAGAACAATAACTGGGATTTGATATTTTTCAGCCATATTAAGCGCGCGTGCCGCTTGATAGAAAGCATCTTCAGGGTCTTTAGGAGCCACAACAAATCTTGGCGTATCACCGTTACCTGCAATTGCAAGATCAATATCAGATTGTTCTTGTTTGGTTGGTACACCAGTTGAAGGTCCACCACGAGAAACCACCACGCAAACTGCTGGAGTCTCTGTCATTGCAGCAAGACCAATAGCCTCAACCATGAGACAGTAACCACCACTAGCTGTTGCAGTTGCAGCACGTACTCCGGCAACACCAGCACCAACAACCATGTT
>CAWUIS010000212.1:0-3214 GCA_963922625.1 uncultured Candidatus Melainabacteria bacterium
TAATTTCTCTGCAATAACCCAGCTCTCATCACCACTAATTTTGATGATTGAGACTGCAGCTTTTCCTGGCGCTGTGATAATCGAAGCTATGGTACCAGAGCTCATAGATCAAGTGTACTAGAAATTGAATTACGCCCTTTATCCTTGGATAAATACAAAGCTTTATCAGCTAAGGTTTTGAATTGTTCGTAATCATAAGGATCATTTGGAGTGCCCGCAATACCAATACTGCAAGTGATTGGATAAGGCCAGCTACTGTGTTTTGCTTTAGCAAGATTAGAGGCGATTCTATGAGCGACTCTTATAGCATCATCGATGTGAGTATTTGGCAGTAGAATCATAAATTCATCACCCCCAAATCTACCAACAACATCAGCAACTCTTCTATGAATCTCATCAATTGGTGTTTGCCTTACTGTCTTGGATAAAACCTGAGCCAGTATTTGAATAGCTTCATCACCGGCATCGTGACCACCAAATTCTGGATTATCGTTGATACTTTTCAAATGGTCAGCATCAATTAGCATAAAAGAAATATTTTGCTTTGCTACTTTGCACTTTTCAATCTCTTGAATAGCAAGAGTCCTAAAATAACGCTTATTATAAAGTCCAGTATCAGGATCTGTTTTATTAAACCTGTTGATAGTCTCAAAAAGCGAGGCATGCTCAATTGCAATAGCAGCTTCAGCTCCAACTCGCATAATAAACTCGATTTCTTCTTGCTGGAAATTCCTCTCTCTATCGCATTGATGTACATTGATGGTACCCAAGACCTTTCCTCTAGCCAGTAAAGGTATAGCCAAATAACTTTTTAACTTTATTGCTTCAGCAATTTTAATGAGCTCAGGGTATTCTTCTTGAAATTTGTTTTCAATAGAAGTTATATTCAAAACCTCATTAGAGCTAGCATTACTGGCATTTGAAGAAAGTTGTGAGATCCAATCTCTCTCAAAACCAAAAATCATATCTGCAGTTGGCTCAAAGCCTGGCGAACAGTATTCTTGCTCGGTCTTTAAAATTGAGTTGTGTTTTGAAAAAATTCTAACAAAACAACGATTCAAACCTAAGACTTCACCGATTCCTCTTGCAATTTGCCCTAATACTATTGATGTGTCTAAACTATCCCTGATATCACAGCTCAGTTTGTGCAATAAAGCCATTTCTCTTCTAGTTTGTTGAGCTTCTTGATAGACAGCAGCTTGTAATAATGCAATTTCAAGCTGCTTGCAAGCCCCCTCTAATAACTGTTTTTCATCGTTTGACCAAAACCTAATTTGATCAAAGAAAGAGAGTACAACAATACCTACAAGCTCATCTTGCTTTTCATTGAACATACCCGAGACAATAATTGATTTGATACCAAGCTTATTAATACGGTTACTATCTCTATCATTTTCAAGCTCAAGGTCTGAAATTGATTTGGTTGTCTGCATCCAGGAGGGTACTAGGTCTGTCTGTAAACAGGCGTAGAGCGCTTCAATCATTTGACTATCTTGCTCAGGCTTAGTAGACCAGACTTTGTGTCCAACTGAAGCACGAATTCGCTTGTTTAAAATTAAAATCCCACAGGATTCTACTCCCATAACTTGTGCAATCTCTTGCACTGCAGTCTCAATGATTTTGTCAACAACAAGAGATTCTCGAATTTTTGTTGTGATCTGATTTAACAAAAATTCTCTTTGAGCCATAGTAAGACTCTCGGAATGTAATTCGTGTTGATTAAAAACAGTAGCCATCTGCTCTGAAAAAAAACTAAAGTACTCCCTGTCGTTATTAGTCCAGGGACTAGTTTTATTAACAAGCATCAAGCCCCATTCTCTTGCTCTCACCCTTGTGACAAAGATTTCAGCAAACTCAAGTTCTTCAATAAGATCAAAGCTTTTAATTCTATCTGCGTCTATGACTTGAGAACTAAGTTCAAGATCAATCTTTTGGTTGTTGTGAAAATACAGATGATATCCACGGCTAATCTCTTCATCTTCATCATCACTCAAGTGAATAAACTTTTTAAAAAAGTACATATCCTTGATGGCACAAATCTCTTTAAAAGATTTATAGATTTTTTCTAGTGCAAGTTCCGGCTTTAGACTTTTGCGGATTTCAGAACTGAGCTTATTACTCAAATCAGCTTTTTCTTTGAGATCAGCAGCTTGAATAAAAAAGCTCAAATTACTAACCAAGGTTTTGATCTCGGCTTCTTTCTTTTTTGAATAATTTTCGAGATAGAGTATGCCCCAGTTACCAATAGCAAATTCAGTAAACTCAGCTTCTTTTTTGTAATTATTGCTTGTGAACTGCTTAGAAGAGTATTGATCCTGAATCATAGCGCTCGAACAATATCTATTTTTGACAAGCTTATCGAGCAGATTTTCTAAGACAAGGTTAAAGGAAAAGTCCGTTTCATCAAGAGAGCTGTGTAAATATTCAAGAATTTCGTTTTCATTAGTTGATTTTTTAATCATTTAATAACCTTGATCCAGTACTTTATGTTCAATGCAAGAATTTAGTAACCGCAATATTTCCAACCTCTATGATGCCATGAATTCTGGCATTAAGAGAATAGGTATCATCAAGGAAAATATTAAGAATAATAGAACGGTAGCATTTAAGTCAATAAACCCAGATTCTGTATTGTTTTCCGATACTTTAAATGATGTTTTTCGCGATGAATCTCAGGGTGTTGTAGAAAAGACTGGTAATAAATTAGATCTAGCTTTGTCTAATGCAGATGCGTTTTTCTTAGTTGAAGGGGAGAACGGGCCAATGAGAACTCGTGACGGTGAGTTTCATGTTAGTCCTGAAGGTAAAATAGTTGATTTTCAAAACAGAGAGCTTGTGATTCTTGATCAAGATCCAGATAGATCTATTGGTGTTGCTATTTCTCAAGGAGCTGATTTAGAAATCGATAAGAAAGGTATAGTACGTCTCAACGGTGATGCCTTTGGCAGAATTGCAATCGATATGGACAATCCTGATTCTGGTGAAGTTGCCTATATTTTACAAGGAAAACTAGAAGCTTCTAATGTTGATGTTTCTCATAATATTGTGCAAATGATGCAAACAAGGCGTTACATCGATACTGTCCAAGGCGTTCTAGCAATGGAGATGACAATTGACAAGTCCTTGATCGAGACTTACGGGAGAAATGTCTAATGTTTAATCAGTACGCTTACGAGAGCATGGGTAGCCTAAATCGCCAAATGGAGGTGATGGG
>CAWUIS010000213.1:0-3214 GCA_963922625.1 uncultured Candidatus Melainabacteria bacterium
ACAGTCATCACAAAGGTCAGATAGATTCTCTGCTAGAAAGCTCTTTAAGATTTCCCGGTAGTTTTTGCGAGAAGCAGCATTACCAATGGAGTTGATATGCAAAGTGAGATTCTCAATTCCTAATTGTGTCAAAAAATCATAAGCAATCTTGATGACTTCAAGGTCCGCAAGGCAAGAAGCTGAACCTAAAGCTTCAATGCCAATTTGATGAAATTGCCTATAACGACCGGTTTGTGGTCTTTCATAGCGAAACATTGGACCTCGATACCAAAATTTTTGTAGTTTGGCGCCTCTGCCCAGGTTTTTTTCAATGAACGCCCTTACAACAGCTGCTGTGCCTTCTGGTCTGAGTGTAAGTGATCTGTCGCTTCTGTCATTGAAGCTATACATCTCTTTACTGACAATATCAGAGTCTTCTCCGACAGCGCGTTTGAAAAGATCGGTGCTCTCAAAAATTGGTGTCCTAATTTCTTGAAAACCAGCTTTGCTGAAGTTTTCGATAGCTAGTTTTTCGATTTCTTGCCATAAAAAACTATCTAGCAAAATATCTTGGGTGCCTCTGGCTGCATTAATTTTTTGAGCTTTTGACATGAGCTAGTTTTTCGTTTCGTTATTTGGAAGTGATGTGTAAGCAAGCAATGTAAAGCTGACAGCAAGCTCACTATTAGTAGCTTCTTCTAGAGGATCATCTCCAGAACGTTTTTTACTAAATCTTTTGTCTTGCCCCATTTTTGCAGCAGCAGCCCCTCTTGCAATGATCAAATCAGAGATTTCAACAGCTCTGTAGTAGGTGATGATATCAGAGAAAAATTTACTGTAATCAGCAAATTTACCTTTGGAGTCAATATTGATGATTGTTTTTAAAACCTTTGCGTGCTGCTCCTCAAGCTCTTGTGATTTTTTTCTGTATCTTGATGAGCTGCGTCTAGTATCGATTTCTTTACCTGTCATGGTCACAGGAACAGCTTCTTTTGGTAAGAAGCTTATGAGTTCGATTTTGTTTTCTTTGGCAAGAGACTCTAAATCTCGAATGAGGAAACCACGTTTTTCGGTTAACGGTAATTGGTAATTGAGGGTTTTGATTTCTTTTTTTAGAAGTGCAACTTGAGCTTCTGCTTTTTCCAGGTCCTCTTTTTTATACTGAGGATCTCTTAGCTGGCTTTGTAATTGCTTAACTTCTTTTTGGAGATTATGGTATTTTTCACCGCTTGGCTGAAAAATATATAGATATACAAGCACAACCAGGACAACACTAAGTCCAGCAAGAATATTTTTTTCTCGTTCTTGTAATTCCAACTATAGTGAATTTTATAACCAATCCATAACTAAAACAAGGTATTTTCAGATTAATGTCCCTTGAAGGATCAGAATCTGCAGCAGAAATGCGCATGAATCAACTGCTTGGCCGTATCGATGATATGACGGCCGGTTCTTCTATGCAGCCGGCACAAAAGCCTAGTGCTGATCAGCATTCATACTATTCTCAACCAGGACAGGTTAATCCAAAGCAATTTAAAGCAATTGCATCTATGATGCAGGCGCGCATGTTCAGTGAATCTTTTGCCAAACCCGGAGATAATTCTTCAGATCCCTTTGCTGGGATGATGGGAGGCATGATGAACCCAATGATGATGGGTATGGGTGCTATGCCTGGGATGATGCCTGGAAACCCAATGGCAATGATGGGTGGCATGATGAATCCGATGATGATGGGCATGCAGCAAGCAATGCCGCAAAAAGCAATGTTTCCTTTAGAAGGTCAGATTTCAAGCGAGTATGGTGAGCGCGAGCATCCGATACACGGGCATCATCATTTTCATGAAGGCTTGGATATTGCTGCAGAAAAAGGTTCTGCTATTAAAATGCCTTGGGACGGTAAAGTAACTTATGTGGGCCACGTAGATGGCTTTGGCGAGAATACAGTTATCGTTGCTCATGAAAATCAAAGGCAGCCTGATGGCAAAATTGTTTATTCTATCTTTGGACACAATGAGTACGCTTTTGTAAAAGCTGGTGACAATGTACACCAAGGGGATATTTTTGCTACTGTCGGTGATGACGGCGACTCTACAGGCACACACCTACATTGGGAGACACGCATCGCCCCACAAGGCTTAGGTGGCTTGGATATTTTTAATAAAAAACTTTCATACTCAGTTGATCCAGTTAAGTTGATTGTATAGTTTTCGCCAAACTGTTCTTGTCCAGGGTTGCTTTGCCCCTTAACCAGGGTCGTGTCGTCAGGTGGTCGGGTAAATAATAAGATATTAGCGTCGTGTCGCTAAACGAACAAAGTGTTTATTTTGATTAGACCTGACAAACTGACGACACGACCCTGAAAGAGAGGGCTTGGCTCAAACTGAATTTGTTAGCCTAAGAGTTTCTAAAAATTTAACTACTTCAAGCAAAGCCTGAGCACGGTGAGAAATCGAAGTTTTGATATTAGTATCAAGCTCAGCGACAGTAAGCTTTTGCTCTTTATACTCCTCAGGGATCACAATAGGATCATAGCCAAAGCCATTATTACCACGGGCTTCATGGCTGATAGTTCCGTTCCAGTACTGCTCCGTTTTGAAGATTTCATTAGCATTTTGGTCAACCAAGACCATGCAACAAACAAAACGGCATTGGCGCTGAGTCTCATTTGCAAGCTCTTCAAGAACCCCTTGAATACCACCACCCTCTTGTTTGAGATAGCGGCCTGAATAAATTCCTGGCCTGCCTTCTAGCGCTTCGATTTCTATGCCACTATCATCTGATAAAAACAAATTTGAGCCTAAGGCTAGCTTTGTGCTGCTTAGATTGGCTCCAGCTTGTGCCTTGATAAGAGCGTTTTCGTGGAAGCTATGGCCTGTTTCCTCTGGATCAAAATCATTGAGAAATTGAGAGATTGGTTTTACTTGATAGCTAGAATCATTGGCTCCAAGTATCTCACTAAATTCTCTAATTTTGCCTTGATTACCGGTGCAAAAGATGATTTCAGCTGTTTGAGTTGGGCTCATTGTTATAATCATAGCTTGCTCTATTGAGATGTTCAAAACTATAAGCGATGAAATCAATAACATTAAGCGCAAGGATCCGGCTTGTCTGCATTGCTTTGGTATTTGGCTTTATTATCCAGGCTTTCAGGCTGTTTTGTCTCATAGGCTGTTTCATTGGCTGTGGAAACTAGACTTGGGTTCGCTTACTTGGCTTTCTCGGTTTTTTGCGCGTT
>CAWUIS010000214.1:0-3212 GCA_963922625.1 uncultured Candidatus Melainabacteria bacterium
TTTATAAACACCGCAATCTCTTTTGGGCAGAACTGCTTTGTTTCTCCTGGTTTTTTTTCAAAGCTCTTGTTCAGTCAATAAAAAGCCTGAAAACAAAATCAAGCTCGGTTATTTACTCAATATGACCCACGCTGTGCCTATGGTTGGTATTGAATCTGGTGTGTTTGAGGATATTGAGAGCTATCATTTTCTTTCTGGAGGATATTTACTCAATGCATTGATGACCGGTCAGGTCAATACTGCCTATATCGGTCCTGGTCCTTATATCAATGCTATTGCCAAGGGTTTTGAATTAGAGATTTTAGACTTTGCCAGTAGTGCCGCTAATAGCTTGATACTTGCTGAACACTTCGACCCAGAAAAGCCCTATCTTATAAAAAGAATTGCCGTGCCTCAGCTTGGTAATACTCAGGACTTACTTGCCAAAATGCTAGCGATGCGGATGATGCAACATCAAAAGCACACAAGTACTATGCCAGGTGAGATGCAGGCAGTTGCTGCCAGCAGCAGCGGTGTACAGTTGGCTCCCAAACTTGAATTTATAGCCATAAGCCCGCCTGAGCTTGAAATGGCTTTTTACACCGGTGACATTGATGCTGCTTTAGTGACAGAACCTTGGGGGACAATTCTAGAAGCTAAAGGCTTGTATAACTTATCGAATATGATTGCTGCTGGTCCTGTGTCATTAGTAGATGAATTAGATGGAATTATCGACACAACCATGAGAAACGAGCTGAAGCATCTCAACCGTTACCCGGCAGCTCTCTTGGTTACTAAGCGCGATTTTTATAATGACAACAAAGAGTTAATTGAAAATTTTTCTGTTTCACAACAAGTTGTCAAAGAGTTTATCCAAAGCGAAAAAGAAAAATCGGTCTGGGTTATAAAAGATCATTTGGAGAAAAAAATCAAAAGTCATTTTGCACCTGAGTTTTTGCTTGCAAGTTTTGATAAAGTTGAGTTTTTTGATGAGCCAAGTACTAATTGGCTTGAAGATTTGGCAGCAGTTTCTATTTCTGCAAAATATATTAGATAGATGCGTTTTGATGTATTGAGTTTATTTCCATCTATGATTCAAGGCTATCTTGAACAGAGTGTTTTGGGTATTGCACTGGAGAAACAGCTCTATGAGCTTAATGTCCATAACCCTCGTGATTATTCCCTGGATAAACACAAAAAAGTTGATGACACACCTTATGGTGGTGGTGCTGGTATGCTCTTGATGCCTCAGCCTTTTTTAGATTGCTTGGATGCGGTTGAAAAAAAAACTGAGCCTGAAATCATTATCACTTCACCCACTGGAGAAACTTGGAAGCAAGAGCTTGCTCAAGAGTTGTCTAGTAAATCTCAAGTGATTATTCTCTGCGGGCGTTATGAAGGATTTGATGAGCGTATAAAAAAACGGGCAACACGGGAAGTATCAATTGGTGACTATGTTTTAACCGGTGGAGAGTTAGCAGCCTTAGTGATGATGGATTCTATCTTACGCTATGTACCAGGAGTACTTGGCGCTGAACAAAGCGCTCTGAGTGATAGCTTTTCAAAAATTGACTACCTCGCTGAATGCCAGAGATACGGGGTCAGCAAAAAAGAGCTACAAAATTTACTCGATGAGTTCGGTTTAGAGAAAAAAGATTTAAAATCTATGAGCTTATTGGAGCACCCACACTATACCCGCCCTGCTGATTACAAAGGTGATTTAGTGCCACAAGAGCTTCAATCAGGCGACCACAAAAAAATATTTCTTTGGCGTTTAAAAGAGTCTTTAAGAAAAACCAAGTCTTACAAAAACTTTATTTGTTACTCTAGAAAATGATGACCTTATTACAATCATTTATTCTTGCTTTGATACAAGGACTAACAGAATTTTTACCAGTAAGTAGCTCCGGGCATTTGGTGATTTTGCCAAAGTTAATGCATTTTGAAGATCCTGGTCTGGCTTTTGATGCTTTTTTACACCTAGGTACTTTGCTTGCAGCCTTGATTTATTTTAGAAAAGACATAACAGACATAGTTATAAATTTACGCTGGCGGCTCATGCTTGGAATAATTTTGGCTACTCTGCCTGCTGCTGTTCTTGGCTTAAGCTTCAAAGATTTTTTCGAGTCAGAGTTTGTGCGCTCGCTTGATTTTGTTGCTTGGACTTTAATTGCCGGCTCTATTTTGATTTACGTCTCTGAAAAATTTTTTCAAGGTAAAAAAAGTTTTAAAGAGCTTAGTGTCCTAGAAATATTTTTTATTGGTGTCATGCAAGCACTAGCTTTGTTACCTGGCATGTCACGCTCCGGTTCTACAATTTCAGCTGGACTTTTCATGGGCTTAAAAAAAGCAGAATCGGCACGCTTTGCTTTTATAGTCGGCTTACCTGCTGTTGCTGGAGCTGGTCTGCTTACAATTAAAGATCTTTTTGAGATGGGTTCAAGTGGGCTTGTCGAATTTGATACTCAAGTTTTACTACTAGGATTTTTGGTGAGTTTTGCTTCAGGTTATGCTGCTATTGGTTTTTTGATTTGGCTTTTGAAAAAATACTCTCTCTTACCTTTTGTTGTTTATAGATTAATTTTGACTTTCACACTAATTAATTTCTAGGTGAGCAAATTTAGTTGCCGTGGGGCCGCGTCTTCCGTTTTCATGTTCAAACGATAAGATCTATATTCATAGGTTTTAGCTCCACATTGAATAACTGCGTTATATTTTGTGAACGTGAAAACGGAGGAACACGGTCCTTGAAATTAGTGTTACAGCCATGTCATAATTATCTTTATGGATATTACTTCAGTAACACCTCCCCCTACTCATAATGTTAACGGAACTCAGAAGACTAATGCTGGGAATCAGTATCATCCAATACTAGAAGTTTCTGAAGGTGATATCAAGGATATATCTAGCCCTGATATTTCTAGTCAATCATCTTTGACACAAACTCAACGTAATCTTATAGAAGGCATAGTTAAATTGGCAGATACACGAAAGAGTACTACTGGACATGACGAGTACCATTTATCTGGTGCCGCTCTTAAAACTTTAAGAGATGATGATAGGCTCGCTCAGTTCCAAGATCTATACAATAAATTACCATTAAAGGTTCGTAAAAAAATTCATGCTCTTCTAAAAGCCCCTCAGTCAAACCTACTTACCAGAGTGAACATTAAGCACAAGAGTGCCCCTCCGGTACTTACAATTATTAATCAGCTCCTAGATTTACCAGCTGC
>CAWUIS010000215.1:0-3195 GCA_963922625.1 uncultured Candidatus Melainabacteria bacterium
AATCTAAATGTCCTGGCTTTTGTTTTGAGCTTTGCTGCTTTTACAGCAACAGCTCTTGCCATGCTTTTAAGAATTTTTATACTGAGCCGGCCACCGGTTACCAATCTCTTTGAGACCTTCGTTTTTGTTGCACTTATTTCCAGTCTGCTTGGGATTATAATGGCTGGCTTTAATTTAAACAAGAAAAATTCAATGACTAATCTTGGTAATATACTTTCAAGTTTTAGTGGTCTAGCTTTGCTTTTAATTGCTGCCAAGTTTGCTGCAGAAGGCGATACTATGAAGGTTTTGATTGCTGTTCTGGACTCAAATTTTTGGCTTAGTACTCATGTCATTTGTGTCACCATTGGCTATGCAGGAGTTTTTGCTGCAGGTATTGTTGGACATATATATATCATTCAAAAACTTTTACGTGCTGATGTCTCTGAGTTAAAAGCTAGCTATGGCAGTATTATGGCGATACTCGGTTTTGGTTTGTGCTTTAGCTTTCTGGGTACTATGCTGGGCGGTGTTTGGGCTGATCAGAGCTGGGGACGCTTTTGGGGCTGGGATCCTAAAGAGAATGGAGCTTTATTGATTATTTTATGGTCTGCCATTATTTACCATGCTAGGTTAGCAGGCTTAGTCAAAGAATTTGGTATCGCCATACTTGCTGTGATTGCAGATATGGTTGTCATTACTTCCTGGTTTGGCATTAATCTTTTAGGAGTAGGATTGCACTCTTATGGTTTTACCAAAGGTATTGCCACTGCTTTATATCTCTACTACGCTTTTGAGTTTGTTTTTATTGCAGCAAGTCTTTTCTTAGTCTCTCGCCTTCAACAATCGGATAAGCGGCAAGCCCAGCTAGAGATAATGGGATGACAAGTTTGAGGCTATGTTCACCGCTGAGCATCAAGTAGAATTGTGCTGCTGCAAAAATTACTCCGCCTAAACGCATCATAAAACTTTCACGCATAAAACCAAAAGCGATTTTTGAAAGTCCATCAATGAAACTTGAAAAAGCTAATGCTCTTACTGAAATAGTGGTCCACAGAGCAGCTTGATCGATATATAGAGCTGTCTTATGAAAAATTCCTAGTAGACTAGCAAGCTCAAAGCCAGCAATAATAAAGAGAGGAGTCGCAGAGATGATACGCATCAAACTAGAGAAATATTGTGAGCGCACGGCATCGTTCGTAAAAGCTTTCAAATTGCCTTTTGTAATTTCAGCAAGCATCTCTTGAGACCGTAGTATCATTTCATCAAGATTAGTCTTGAGATAGCTGATTAAGTTTGAGAGATAGTTTTTATTAGCAGGAATTAGTTTAGCTTCTGCCTGGTATTTTTCAGGGTAGTACTTTACTAGAGCTTCGTAGCTATAATCGACTTTGATCATGCCAACAAACAAGCCTTCTCTAAAAGAGTTACCGATAGGATTGGTTGCAAAATAATTAGTTACCACGATACCAAAAATGCCAGCACAAATTAGTGCACGCCACTGAGGTAAATAAACCATCAAGAGAGGTAAGTTTTGTAGACCAGCAGATGCTAGCAAGATTTGATTGAAAACTTGGTAATAACTTTCTTCTCCAAGAATGACAAAAAGGGCTGTAATTAAACCACTACAAAAAGATAGATAGCCAAAGAACTCATTGAGAATGATTCTTGGATCTTGGATTCGTATTCTTATCTCTTGCTTGAAGTCGATAGGCACAGCTAGCCAATATTATCATGGGATCAAAAACCAGAGTAATAAGACACTGAGCGTAATAAACAAATACTCAGTGAAAATATCGCTTCCAAGTGTCCAAGTAGCAATTGATGCTCCTACAAAACTTAGAAAATAAATAAGATAGTTGATTTGCTTTTGACTCAAGCCCTTTTTTAGTAATCTATGATGAAAATGTTCAAGGTCTGCTTTCATGACTTTTTTCCCTTGAATGAGTCTTCTGCAGATAGTAAAAATAAAGTCCAGTAGGGGGACTAAAAAAACCAATAAAATAATTGGTGAAATACTAACTACGGTTGCTTGCTTGGTAAGCCCAATACAAGAAATGCAGGCAAGGGCAAAGCCCAGTAGATAGGCACCATTGTCACCTAGAAAAATCCGAGCGGGGTTGAAATTATAACGTAGAAAAGCAAAACAAGATCCCGCCATGGTTGCTGCAAAAATAGCGCTATCAGGTCTATTTAAAACAGGACTTAGGTTTATTGCCCAGCTGGCAAGTGAGCTAATTAAACAAACTCCTACTGCAAGTCCATCAATACCATCAATAAGGTTAATAGCATTGGTGATGGCAAGTAAAAAAATCAGTGTTGCAAGTAAACTTGATACATCATCTAGCTTGAAAATTTCTGGTCCTGTGTTATTAAAAAGATGTGTTGGGTTTGCTAAAAACTCGATGCGAATACCCATAAGCCAGGTGATAAAGCCAGCAATGACTTGCCCTAGGAGCTTTAATTCAGCGTTAAGTGGTTTAATATCATCCAGAAGACCAACGAAAAAAATAATCAAGCCACCAACAGCAATGGCTTCGATTTTTAAGTGCTCGATACCATGAGGTGTATAGCGCCCAAAAACACTGATATAGAAGATCACAGTCAGAATAATAGAAATCAAAATACCAATACCACCAAGTCTAGGGATATCTTCTTGGTGTTTGAGGCTATGCTGATCTTGCCTACTACCAATTTTTAGTTTTAAAGCTCTTTCTCGAATAAGAGGAGTCAAACTATATGTAATTAAAAATGCAATCAAAAATGCTAGTGGTTGAGAACTAGATTGCTTCAAAAAAATATTACTGAAATGATCAAGCATGCTTACAAATTACTTCTTTTATAATTTTAAGAGAGTATTCAAGACTTTGATTACTAATATTATAAGGTGGCAAAAAATAAACTACATTGCCAAGGGGTCTTAATAGCAAGCCTCTTTCTAAAAATTCTTTAGCTAGATTGGGACCTGCTGCAGAAAAATATCCTTTTTGCATTGCTTCTATCTCTATGGCAGCAATTGCTCCCATGACACGAACCTCTTTGATTTTTTCATGCTCAGCAAATTCGGCTTCTTCTAACTCACGCCTCATTTTTAAATTGATATATTTGATATCTTCTTCTCGGTTTTCTCTTTCAAACAACTCTAAGCTAGCAATAGCTGCTGCACAGGCAAGAGAGTTACCTGTGTAAGAATGCCCATGAAAAAAGGTTTTGTAT
>CAWUIS010000216.1:0-3187 GCA_963922625.1 uncultured Candidatus Melainabacteria bacterium
GACCCTGTCACTATGAGTAAGGCTGATTTTGTTTGTGAGCGTAGAGGCGGTGACAGAGCAGTGGCTGAGGCTGTCAGGCATATTATGGATAAGTTTTTTGGAGGCTATAAGCCTGAAAGAATTTTAGAACTTATGTCCAAGGCTTAAGCTTATGCAAATACTACTATTACCATTTTATATATTTTTAATCTACGCTTTTGGAAGCATTATTAATTCCAAGATTTTCGAGGATAAAAAATCTCTCAATCTATCTGACTCAGCTTTGAATCTTGCGACTGGCTTTGGTGCCCATATTTTATTAGCGCATCTTTTTAGTTTTTTCACACAAAGCTTTAATCTTAGTGTTTACCTTGTACTTGGCTTGATGCTTATTTGCTCATTAATTTTGCGCAATAGAATCCCCAAAATCTGTTTAGAAAAATTTGAAGGCTGGTTTAGTCTTGGAGCTTTGATTTTTGGTTTTTTCTTTTCAATGCGAGACTCTCACTTTGGTAATCCAGACAATTTTCATTTAATTTATACCGCAAGTATTGCTGAAAACAATATCTATCCTCCTATCTTCCCTAATGGCAGCGAAATGGATATGAGCAACTATCACTACGGTGTTGATTTAATTGGAGCTGCTTTTAAAACAATGTTTGCCCTTGATCTCTGGGATGCTCATAGCTTACAAATATTTTTTGATGTCAGTCTTTGCTTAATTTGCTTATATGCCTTGATAAAAGTTTTTCTAAGGAATAATCTAGTTGCCATTTTTATAGCTACTTGTGCTTCTCTCTACACTTCTATAAATGCAATTGAATTTTTCTTTAGAGAATTTTCAAATCTAAGCAAACAAGGCTTAGACATATTTTTAAGAAATTGGCTTGTTGTTTCTTGGACTGCTGTGAGTCACTTCAGCTCACAAATGCGCTTGCCATCTCAAAACTGTGCTTTCTTTTTTGCTTTTGTTTTGCTGATTTTGCTCATTAAATACTATAAAAACCGCTCAATTTGGTTTTTACCAGGGATTCTGATTTCTGCTTGGGGATTGTATTCTAGCTTTCCTGCTTTTTTCTATCCTATTGTTGCTGCCTATGGTATTTTTCTTCTTTACCAAGCTCATATCGAATTTTGGCAAGAAAAAAAATTCTTTGGTCCAAAATCAAGAGCTTTAATTTTTGCAATACTAACTTGCTATATTGCAAAAGTTTTGACTTTTACTAGTTCCAATGTCAATAGCGAAGCTCTTAAAGTCTTAGTAATAGATCCTGATTTCTCGTGGGTTCACTGGGGCAAATCTTACCTACGTTATTTCTTTTCTCTTGATTATTTAAGAACCTTAGATTTAGGCATAGACTATGTTTATCCTTCTTGGCATCCTCAGATACCGCTTTTCTCAGCCATCACTTTTAGAGAGTTTGGTTTTTCTGGTCTTATTGGATTTTTTATTCTTCTAGATCAAGTAAGAAAGAAACAGATCAACCAATCTTGTATTTTATGGCTAAGTGGAGTAATCGCCATGATGGTACCGATGCTGATTAGCTTTATACCGCGAGAAGTAGAAACCACAAGATTTCTACACTGGACAAAAATTGCTTTTGTAATTTTTGTATGTATTAATGCTGTGCCTTATATTCAAAAGTTTTTTGAGGTTTTTGACTCTAATAAAACCATACAAAAAATTACTCAAACAGGTTTTTATATTTTTCTTTTGATACTTATGCTCCCAGGTTTTGTCTCTATCCTGCCAGCAAAGGCTTTTGTACTCAATCCTAATAACGGAGTGGATGCTAGCACCAAAGCGTTTTTAAGAGATTTAAGTAAAGTACATAAAACTGGAGAAATTTGCCTCGATAATGTTCAGTTTAAACACGGACACACTATTACAGAGATGGCTGGTTTTTATGGTGTTGGTGGTCAGATGTATAAATCGGATGATGCTACACGTCGTAATGCTTTGTATCTTATGAATCCGTTTTTACTCCAGGAGCTTGAGGTTGATTATGTTTTTGTAAATAAAGATAGTCAAATCTCACAAAAAGGATTTGCAAGATTAAAGGATTCAAATTTATTTGAGCCTCTAGAAGAAATCATAAAAAAACACCCTAAATTTGCAGTCTTAAAATTCACCGCTCAAGAAAGCAGTTTTAGTGAAGCCCAAAAAGCTGCTTTTCAAGAAGAATACAGCTGGAAGCTCGCTTGCCACGATGGTAAAAAACTCAATATCATTACAAAAGAAGATGGTAGTGAGTACAGTTTTGACAAACGTGCTGAAGCTCAAGCTGAACTTCCAAAGCTAAAAGCTAAACTTGCAAAGGAAAACAAAGTGGCATGTGCTTTTTGGTTAAAAGAGCAAGTCGTTCTTAGCGGTTCTCTATAGAAACGTAGCTTCTAGAATTTTCACCTGTGTAAACTTGTCTTGGTCTAAAAATCTTTTTGACACCGCTATCTCTTTGTTCCTTCCAATGAGCTAACCAGCCTGGAAGTCTGCCGAGGGCAAACATCACGGTGAACATATCGACAGGGATGCCAAGAGCTTTATATATAATCCCTGAGTAGAAGTCCACATTAGGGTAAAGTTTACGCTCAATGAAATAAGGGTCTTTCAATGCTTCTTCTTCAAGACCTTTTGCAATTTCAAGTAAAGGATCTTGCTTACCAAGTTTTTTCAAAACCAGTTCACAAGAATCTTTGAGAATACGAGCTCTCGGATCAAAGTTTTTATAGACTCTGTGACCAAAGCCCATTAATCTTCTTGAGGTTTTTTTGTCTTTGATTTTTGTCAGAAAACTTTTATAGTCATCATCGCTCTCATTGATAAATTCAAGCATTTCTAATACTGCTTGGTTAGCGCCACCGTGAAGTGGTCCCCATAGTGCAGCAATACCAGCAGCAATACTAGAATAAATATTAGCTCCAGAACTTTGTACAGTTCTGACTGTGGAAGTTGAACAATTTTGCTCGTGATCAGCATGCAGAATAAGTAGCTGGTTTACAACCTTAACGATATCAGGATCGATTTCGTAAGGCTCTGATGGCACTGCAAACATCATATTTAAAAAGTTAGCGCAATACGAAAGTGAGTTATCAGGATATACCAAAGGCTGACCGATAGATTTTTTGTACGAAAAAGCAGAGACAGTGCGTAATTTAGAAAGTATTCTAATGATATCCAGATTCACTTTCTCATCATCAGCGATATCAG
>CAWUIS010000217.1:0-3153 GCA_963922625.1 uncultured Candidatus Melainabacteria bacterium
TATGATTACTTATCCAGGTGAATATAGAATGGAGGAATTGTTTCCTGAATTTTTTGAGGCTAAAAGGACTGCAGGGAAAAATTTGGCAAAAGCTTGATCAAATCCTGACCAAGTAGAATATTATTTATTCTCATCATCTGGCATACCCAATTATACCTGATTATACCCGTTAATTAAAACTAGCTGATTCCAATAAAGCATCACCCATATCAACTTCAGACACCTTTTTGAGTTTACTTTCGATGGTTCGAGAGCGCTTGCCAGCATCTTCGATAACCTTACTAGCTTGCTGAACTTTTTCGTAGGCTTTAGCAAGTAGATCACCAAAACTACCAAAGTGCTTTTTAACTTCAGAGAGATATTTCCAAACTTCAGAAGAGCGTTTTTGAATGGTCAAGGTTCTAAAGCCCATTTGCAGAGAATTCAATAGTGCTGCAATGGTGGTTGGACCAACAACATTGACTCTAAACTCGCGTTGTAGTTTATCAACTAAGCCAGGGTTTTGGACTATTTCAGCGTAAAGACCTTCAGTAGGCAAGAACATCAAGGCAAAATCGGTAGTTAGAGGCGGGGCAATGTATTTATCACGGATAGATTTAGCTTCAAGTTTGATTCTGTTTTCAAGTTGTTTTGCAGCTTGTTCAGCGAGTGCAGGCTCAGCTTTTTCTTGTGCTTCAACTAAGCGCTGGTAGTCTTCTTGAGGAAATTTTGAATCAATAGGTAGCCACACCGGCTCGCCACTTTCATTGTCACCTGGCAAGCGAATAGCAAAATCAACTCTTTCTTGGGTTTTTGGTTTTACTGCTACATTTGCTTGGTATTGTTCTGGGCTAAGAATTTGTTCTAATAAATTTGAAAGCTGAATCTCTCCCCAAGTACCTCGAGTTTTGACATTGGAAAGTACTTTTTTGAGATCTCCCACACCTGTTGCAAGGTTTTGCATCTCACCTAGACCTTTGTAAACCATTTCGAGTCTTTCGCTTACTTGCTTAAACGAAAGATCTAAGCGCTTTTCAAGAGTACTTTGTAGCTTTTCATCTACTGTGGCACGCATTTGCTCGAGTTTTTTAGAGTTGTCTTCTTGCAAATTTTTAATGCTGGTTTCAATTACTTCGCGCATGCGTGCAAAGTCTTGACGGTACTCGGTGAGTGAATTGCGCAGTGTATCAGAAAGATTTTTGCTGGCTAAGTTTTGCTCATCACGAGAGTTTTTTAATTGGCTGACAAGCTCCTCGCGGTTTTTAGCAAACTCATCACGATGATGACGTGATTCTTCTTGAATCAAAACTTCAATTTTTTCAAGTTTCTTTTCAAGCTCTGAAAATTTGAGCAGAATGATTTCACTAGAATCTTTAGGAAGGGATTTTTCTAGGCTTGTTAGTTTCTGTATTATAAGAAAACTGGCAGCCAGAATACTAATTAAACTAATTGATAAAAGAATGATTTCAAGCATTGAAAAAAAGGATTAACCACGACCATAATCGTCTTGGAATCTCACTATATCATCTTCACCAAAATAAGTCCCTCTCTGGATTTCAATAAAAATTAAAATCTCTTTATTGCAGGCATTTGCCATGCGGTGCTTAGCTTCAAAGGGTATATGAATAAACTCACCAGTACTAAGCTCATGGTCAGTATCGTCAAGTGTCACTTTGGCTTTGCCCTGCACGATAAACCAATTTTCTTCTCGTTTGAAGTGTTTTTGGTAGCTTAGTCTTTGACCTGGTTGCATGATGATTTTTTTTACTTTGAAATTATCGCTATCATCAAGCACCTGCCAGCTACCCCAAGGGGCGTTCACGACTTCATAATTTTTTTGTGTCAAATCCATCTATTAGTTACTTTATTAAGAATTTTTGAGTGAAAAACTCTCAACTAGTTTATCAAAATTTGCTTTTTGGCTGCTTATTATAGGGTTTTGTCCATAAGTTTTAAAAAACCAAGTGCCTGAATCAGTCTCTGCAACAGCAGCTAGCATAGTGTGGTCTTTTAGCTCGAGCTTTGGAGAGCTTGGGTCCATTGGCCTTTCTGCTTTTAGGTAAGTACCCTGCATTTCAAATACAGTAGTTGTTACATGGTTTTGGTTGAATTTGTTTTTTTGTAGCTCTTGTCTATTATTGGCGTCAAATTGATTAATCCAACGTTCAAGATTGGCATCAACAGCATCTTTCATTCCGGGAAAAAAATAAACGGCAAGCCTAGTCTGACTGGTAGGGTCGATAATATACTCTTTTACTCTCATTGCATTTGAGGGGCGAATTTCTTGCCAAGAACCAGGTGCCCTAAAGCTCAAGCTACCTTTTTTGAGTTTAGTGTTGTTGTAAGCTTGAGGGGTTTGATGTTGAGATTCTAGTATTTTTGCTGGCTGAGCGCAGGAATTTAAGACCAGTACTAAGGCAAATATCGCAATCAATGGCATATAACTATTTTATCAAATGCCATAATTAAAATCCGTGATTTCAGTTTTCATTATTTGTAAAAATGAAGAGCGCATCATTGAAGCTTGCCTTAAGCAAGCAAGTAAACTTGCTGCTGAAATCATTGTGGTGGATTCAGGTAGTACAGACCGGACTCTAGAAATTGTAGCTAAATACACAGATAGGGTTCATCACCAAGATTGGCTTGGTTATGGGGCTCAAAAAAATTATGCTTTATCTCTTTGCTCTCATGACTGGGTTTTGAGTCTTGATGCTGATGAGGTTTTAAGTGACATGCTGATTACAGAAATTAATGCGCTTGATTTTCATGATGATGCTTATAAAATAGCCAGAAAACTTTTAGTGGGAGATAAATGGCTACGCTGGGGAGGTTACTACCCAGACTATCAACTGCGCTTATTTAAAAAATCTCTTGGCAAATTTTCAGAGCTGCCTGTTCATGAGAGCGTTGAGCTTCAAAGTGAATTGATCAGCAAGCTTAAGCACCCATTGGATCACCATGCTTATAAAAACTTGGATGAGATGGAAAATGCTTTTATGAAATTTGCTCAGCTCTCTGGTAAAAAAGCTTCTTTTTTAGTGAGGCTTTTTAAGGCGGGCTTTATTTTTTTTAATAAGTTTTTTCTACAGCTGGGTTTTATGGATGGGTTACTTGGCTTAAGGCTGGCTTGGCTGCAACTAAGATATTGTTTTAATAAATATAAATAGGTGCAGC
>CAWUIS010000218.1:0-3144 GCA_963922625.1 uncultured Candidatus Melainabacteria bacterium
TATCTCGCGTAATAGATATTGGGGCTGCCCGATACATTTGTGTGAAACTGAAGAGGGTGAGTTAGTACCAGTGCCAGAAGAAAATCTACCTGTTGCTTTACCACTGGACATTGATTTTGCTAAAGCTAAGTCAATGGGTGGTTCGGTATTGGAAAATAACCCAGATTGGTTTAATGTCACCTTGCCTGATGGAAGAAAAGCTAAAAGAATCACAGACACAATGGATACTTTTATTTGCTCTTCTTGGTATTTTTTACGTTATCCAGATGCTTTAAATACTCAAGAAGCTTTTGCAAAAGACAAAGTATTTGCTGTCGATCAGTATGTAGGAGGGGTAGAGCATGCTATTTTGCATTTGCTTTATTCACGGTTTTTTACTAAAGCTTTGCGTGATATCGGCATGCTTGATTTTGATGAACCTTTTAAACGGCTTTTGTCACAGGGTATGGTGGTGAAATACTCTGAAAAAGAAGGCAAAATCACCAAGATGTCCAAGTCAAAAGGTAATGTTGTTGGCACTAACGAGTTTTTTGATAAATATGGAGCTGATGCTGCTCGTTTGTTTATACTTTTTGCTGCGCCTTGCGAAGCTGAAGTAGAGTGGGTTGATGAAGGGGCTCAAGGACAATTTCGTTTTATAAATCGTATCTGGAGACTTTATCAAAACTACAAAGACATAATTACTATTAGCAAGGACGATTTTGAATTTGCTGCTCTTCAGGAGCACAACAAAATTATTGTTCGCTCTTTTCATAAAACGCTAAAAGCAATAACAGAGGACCTGGACCCTGAGCGTAATGGATTTAATACTGCGATTGCGCGTATGTCTGAGTTTATAAATGATATGTACCGTTACATGAATGATATCCAAGAACTTGATCAGGAATCTTCTACAGCGTTGAGCTATGTTTTAATAGAATTTTTGAAAGTGTTGGCACCATTTGCTCCACACATCGCTGATGAGTTATGGCATCAAATGGTCATAAAGCTTTCACAGCCAGATCTCAGTAAATCTGTTCATAGAGAGAGCTGGCCGGTTTATAAAGCAGAGTATATAGAGCTCAATACTTTTCCTCTGGTCATTCAGCTTAAAGGTAAAAAAGTAGATGTGATAGATGCCAGTAAAGATTTGAGCAAAGATGATTTAGAGAAACTCGCTCTTGCAAACGAGAAAATGCAAAAACGCCTCGAAGGTTTGCAAATCAAAAAGGTTATAGTCGTACCGCAAAAACTTGTAAACATTGTTGCCCTATGAAAAAGCCTATTACTCTTTTATTACTATGTTTGAGCTTATGGCTTCAATGTCAGGCTAAGGACTCTGAGTATAAAGGACGAATATCTTTTGATTTAGATGAAACCTTGGTAGCGAGTGATAAATTATTAAACTCGGATGTTATTAAAGCAAAAGAATTAGGTTTTGATGTCAAAACATCGGTAAACGGACAGGATTATATTCTCAGACCTGGTGCTATAGAGCTTCTGGAGTTTACTCAGTCACAGGGTTTTGAGATGATAATTTTTACTCATAACACCAAAGACTACGCTAGAGATATTTTAGAGAGCTCTGGAATCGCTAAGTATTTTACAGCTATTAAAGCTCACGAGGATGTTGTAAAAACTTACAATCAAGATTATAAAACCTATCCTAATCACAGAAATATAAGCTACCCGCAAAAAAGTCCTCTGACTGTTTATACCAAAGGTTTGTACAATGGCTTATTACTAAGAGGCTTGCAAAAGATGCAGGGTAATAAAAATATCCATCCTTATGTACCATGTATCAATTGTGCTAAATATCCACCGGTTTACGGTTCTCGGGTGCATATTGACAACTCCGCTTACAACATCAAAGATCCTGTTGACTTTGTTGGTATCGAAGTCAAGGATTTTTATGGACGAGAGCAGCCTTTGCAAAACTCTAATGGTGAGTTTCTCTGGCTAGAGCCTTTAAAGCAAGACATTATATTTCTTAAAGAGCAGGGTTGGGTTGAGCTTTATAAGAACAAATACAACAGAGAGCCTGATACTCAGGAAGTTAAAAGAGTTTACGGAAGATTCGCTGAAGAACACCAGAATCCCGATCTTTAGTAAGTGCGCCGCTACCAATAATCTGAACCTGCGCATTAGCTAGTTTATAACTTGGTACTTCGTTGTTGGAATCCAAGTCTTTAGGCATAACAATACCTCTTACATAAAGACTTTTTGTTTGACCTTCCATCAAAATTTGCCTAGAACCTTCAACTACCATATTGCCGCTTTCTGGATCTTTTTCAACAACCAAACAACTTACTAGGGTGAAAAACTCTTCTCTATTATTGATGGAAACTTCACGAGAATTTCTTCTTGAAAAATCTACCGGCAAAGCAAAATTTGTCAGCATATTAGCAACATCATTAGTATCTGGAGTAAGAGTGCTTGTTGTTGTCATAGCAATTTGCAGCAATAGATCAGCGTCTGTTCTAGTATCGTTATCAAGTAAAACTTCAGCACTTTTTAATGCCTCGACATTTTCAGTAACTCTTACTGTAATGACATCACCAACAGTTCTTGCCACATAAGGGTCATAAAAACCTCTAGGTCCTGAATTGAGTGTATTTTGACGTACACCACCACTGCCAAGCAAGCTAACACTAGTACTTGGGTTCATAAAAACCAAGCTGAAAACTATAATAAGAGCAAAATTAGTAAAAATTCTTTGCACTAATATTATTATTCCTCTCTAGCCAATGCTTTTCTGTATTAAATGGTCTAGAAATTTATTACTTGGTGGTTATTATGTGCTAGTTTTGTGGTTGTGAGTGTTAGGACAGAAATAAAAATAGATAATTTTGTTGATTACTTGGGGGGGCTCAATATAGGACATGGCCCGATTGACCTTATTAATGAAACTAAACCTTTTTATTCAGATCAGTTAACTGAGCCTAATCTTGATGAAGGAAAAGAAGGAGAATTTAAGGTATCAGCACAAGTAGCTCGAGACATTGCTGTATTAATGACTAGAGGCGCGGCGCAAGATGCCCGTTTTGATGATCGTAATCGCTCTGTGGAGAGCGTTAGAGATAATGGCATTAAAAGCTTAGCTCATTCTACAGGGCTAACGCATTCTAATTAGTAAATAGTAGTTCTTCAAGGAAATCACTGTTC
>CAWUIS010000219.1:0-3131 GCA_963922625.1 uncultured Candidatus Melainabacteria bacterium
GTCGTGTAGCTTGAGATCTAAGAAGATTTTTAAATTTCTTTTTTTCAGTGTTTCAATTATTTCAGGACCTGCAGCATAAAAAAGTTCCATGCCTACTTTTACAAAATAAGGTCTCAGGTCCTTTTGCCAATCGAATTGATTTAAAAAGTTTTCTACTTTTTCTTTGTTAGGGAAGTCTAAAGCGATTATTGTTTTTTTGATCATTTCCAAGCAAGTCCAGTGAGTTCAGTGATATTCGCGATATCCAGCTCAGTAACACGTTTTTCAAGCTCTTCGATCATTTCAGGACAAGCATAAGGCTCGATAAAGTTCATAGTACCGATAGCTACAGCCGAGGCGCCAGCGTAGAAAAATTCTAAAATATCATCACAATCAACAATGCCACCCATGCCGATAATTGGTAGATTGACTTCTTGACTCACTTCATAAATCATACGGATAGCAACAGGTTTAATCGCAGGTCCAGAAAGTCCTCCACTCTTACGAGCTACTACAGGTTTTTTTGTTTTGAGGTCGATGCGCATACCCAATAGAGTATTGATCATGCTTAAGCCATCAGCTCCTGCTCTAGCAGCAGCTTTTGCCAGGCGAGTAATGTCACTGACATTAGGTGATAGTTTTACAAATACAGGCTTTGAGGATACTCTTTTAACTTCTTTTGTGAGTGATTCAAGCTCAGTTTCACTAGTGCCAAAATGAATACCATTTTTAACATTGGGGCATGAAACATTAAGCTCGATAGCATGGCAATTTTCTTGTTGTGATAGTTCTTGAGATACTTTGATGTAATCTTCAATGCTATTACCAACTACATTTGCAAAAATTTTCGTGTCGTATTGTTTTAAAAACTCGAGTTCATTTTTTACTACTTTTTCAAGACCGGGGTTTTGCAGTCCGATGGAATTAATCATGCCAGAAGAAGTCTCTGCGATTCTAGGTGTCCAGTTACCCTCTCGTGGCTCAATACTAGTTGCTTTGATGGCAATGCCACCAAGTAGGCTTAAGTCATAGAACTTGGCATAGTCTCTACCAAAACCAAAACATCCAGAAGCAGGCATTACTGGGTTTTTCATTTCAATACCAGCTATTTTGGTTTTTAATTTGGACTGGGTTTCAAGCTTAGACATCCAGCAGATATCTTAGCAAACCTTTGACAGCAAAGCCGGTTGCACCTTTATAAGCCCAAAGACCATCTTCTTCAATAAAACCCATCCCCGCAATATCAAGATGTAGCCACTGGCTATCTTTATCTACAAACTCTTTTAGGAAGATCCCAGCACACAAGGCATCTGGTCTAGTATTGCAATGCTTAATATCAGCAATTGTTGATTTTAAAATATCTTTGTATTGTGGGTGTAATGGCATGCGCCAGATTTTCTCACCCTCAGCAGCAAAAGATGTATTGATCTCTTTAAACAATTGCTCGTCACCCATAGCACCAGCAGCAACTTCTCCTAGTGTTGCAACAATAGACCCTGTCAAAGTTGCAAGATCAATGACTTTATTGGCTTTGTCCTTCAAGCTTGAAACATAGCTCAAAGCATCAGCCAAAGCAAGGCGACCTTCAGCATCTGTATCCACCACTTCCACTGTAGTACCGTTCATTGCTTTTAATACATCTCCTGGTTTGTAGCTGCTAGCACCAAAACCATTTTCACTAAGTGCTAAAACACCAGTGATTTTTATATCCTCAGCAATATCTTCAGAAAGATTAGCTAAGCCATGAAATACAGAGAGCACAGCTGCTGCTCCAGCCATATCTGATTTCATATCCAGCATATATTTGGTAGGTTTTAAACAAAGACCACCAGTGTCATAAGTGATACCCTTGCCTACCAAGCTTAGATGTTTACCAGAATTTGCTTTGTATTTAGCTCCTGTATACTCGATTACCACAAGGCGTGGATGAAACTCAGGCTTTGAGTTTGCTAAAGACTCTGCTCCAACTGCAAGAAGACAGTTCATGCCCATTTTCTTTGCTTTTTCAGCATCTATAACTTTGCATTTTATTCTTTTTGATTGAGCTGTAATATTTTCTGCAAATTTTTGCATTTGTTCAGGATTGATCTCATCAGCATTTGAGCTTACGATGTCTCTGCAAAATTTTACCGAGTTAATAATCTCATCTCTTTTTTGTGTATTAAAGCCATCAGGTTTTTTGGGTTTGAAGGCGATTCTTTTCACCTGTACTTGTCTTGCTTCTTTTGAACTTTTGTATTTGTCAAAAACAAAGCTCTTTAGAGAAATCATTTCGTAAGCAGCTTCACTTTGTTCGGTATTCAGCTCTCCAATATCAAGCTCGATTTCAGTTTCTGAGATATTTTGCCAATCAGCTTCAGAAACCTTTTCTCTAATCAAATCTTGGCTCAATTTTTCTTTTTCACCTAAGTAAATTTTGAGCAATTTTTGATCCAGAAAGTATTGCTGGTCATTAGCTTTTCTCTCGTTTAGACCTGTATTCTCATCAGAACCAGGTGCTTTTTGACAGATTAACTCAACAGTTAGTTTTGACATAATTTTTTATAAGCCCATCCTTTCAAGTAAAGCATCTTCACTCGGTTCACGCTTCATGAAAGCTTTGAAGAGCTGCATTGGAGCTTCGCTGTCTCCTTTTTCAAGTATGCTTTCTTTGTATTCTTTACCGACTTGAGGATTTAGAATACCTTCTTTTTTGAATCGAGAAAAAGCATCTGCATCAAGTACTTCAGCCCACTTGTAGCTATAGTATCCAGCTGAATAGCCACCAGCAAAGATATGTGAAAAAGCACAAGGGAAATTTGTCCCTTCGATTACTTCAAAAACACCATATTTATCAACAATCTCTTTGAAAATATCATTAGCCTTTCTACCATCGTCTTGAGCACGGCTATAAATTGCAAAATCAAATAGTGCAAATTCGCTTTGTCTGATACAAGCAAGTCCCTCATTAAAAGTTCTGGCAGCAAGCATTTTGTCTATCAGCTCATCAGGTATTGGCTCACCAGTTTGATGATGTTTTGCAACTTGTTTTAAGCCTTCTTTTTCGTAGACAAAGTTTTCAAAAAGCTGAGATGGTAATTCGACAAAATCCCACTCAACATTAGTGCCTGAAAGCGCTTCAAGTTCTGTCTTAGATAAGAGGTGATGTAATG
>CAWUIS010000220.1:0-3104 GCA_963922625.1 uncultured Candidatus Melainabacteria bacterium
GGGACATTGTCTTTGATGTCTTTGATGAGTTGCCCAAATTCTGCAGGAGTAGTGTAGCCAACAGTATCAGGTATATTGATGGAAGTTGCTCCCTTGCTAATAGCTAGTTCGATAATTTCATATAAAAATGATTTTTCTGAACGTCCAGCATCTTCTGGAGAAAATTCAATTTCATCCACCAAAGATTTAGCAAACTCAACCATCTCACCAGCTTTTGTGAGCACTTGCTCTGGTGTCATTTTAAGCTTGTACTCCATATGAATTGGTGAAGAAGCAATAAAAGTATGCAATCTTTTTTTAGCAGCAGGTTTCAAAGCATCACAAGCAGCTTGAATATCTTTTTCAACAGCCCGCGCTAAGGCACAAATAGTCGGTCCCTGAACTTCTGCAGCAATATTATAAACAGCGTCAAAATCACCTTGAGAAGAAACTGGAAAACCAGCTTCAATAACATCAACATTAAGTAATGCCAGTTGATGAGCGAGTTGCAGCTTCTCTGCTGCATTCATACTTGCACCTGGACTTTGCTCACCATCCCTTAGGGTGGTGTCAAAAATAAACACCCTGTTATCTTGTGACATGAGCTAATTATACTACAAGGGCGTGTCGCCAAACGTAATACACAAAGTGAAGGTCTTAATATTGGATCATTTATTAAAGTTTGGCGGAAATTACGCCCATACAAAAGAATCAAGCAAACATTGACTAAACTATGACTTTTAGATTCTTGATTTTGGTTTGCTTGATGGGAGTTTCGATGAGTCCCGGTGCATTTATTTCTGATCATTATTCGAACGTAGCTGAAAAAGGAGTAAACTCCTTGGATGAAGCGAGAGAGAACATATTTTGTCGGTTCATTTTCGAAGAAAATGACAAATCGAGCAATTAAAACTCGATAGCTTCGCTGTCGAGATGCGAGATTTGAGACAAAATTTATTTCACTGGTAAAAAAGGGATTCGGCGACACTCCCTACAAGGCTGAACCTAACTTTAATGATGTACCATGAAATAAGTGATAGCCCAAAGTAAAGCAAAGCAAATAACCGCAAGCTTATTGTGCTTGTCAGCGCTAGCTTTGTTATTAGCTCTACCAGCAAAGGCTCAAGTACAAAACGGAGCAGTGCTATCTGGCATTATTTCTGAGATAGAAATTAGTGGTAACCGTTTTGTAGAGGATAAGGAAATCAAAGATGCCATCTTAAGTTATGCTGGCATGCCAGTTTCCCGAGCTGGGATTCTTGAGGATCTGAAAAGAATCTATAGTCTAGGATATTTTCAACCTAAAAGCGTTGAAGCTAGACCTTTTAAAAAAGATGACGGTAGCATCAAACTCGAATATTCCATCAAAGAAAATAAACCCGTAACAGATCTAACTATTTACGGCAATGTAGAGATGGACTCTTTAGATGCTTATGCAATTTTTTCTCCATTAGTTGGTAAACCTGAAAACGTAAAACTCTTGTCAGCAAAAATACAAGAGCTAGAGCGCAGCTATGTTGACCAAGGATTTATTATTGCCAGAGTAAAAGACATAAATATTACCGAATCAGGTGAGCTTAAACTTTATATTGATGAAGGCTTGATCGACAAAATTGTTTTTAGTGGTAATGAAAGAACCAAAAATTCTTACCTCAAACATCTTCTGAGTAATAGTAAAGAAGGGCAAGCTTACAACGAAAAACTCTTCAATAAAGACTATCAACGTTTACAAGGCACTAGTTATTTCAATAATATTTCTCGCACAATTATTCCTAGTGACAGCGGCGATGGTTACACTCTTGAGATCCAACTTAACGAGAAAGAAAAATACACACAAATTGGTATTGGTGGCGGTGTTAATTCCGGCTCAGGAATCTTTGGAAACACTAATATCAGTATGGGAAACTTACATGGCAAGGGTGAAAGTCTAAATATCAATGCTCTACTTGGAAGTGGCTTTGGTGCTGGCACGACTTTTGGTAGCAACAGTAATTTAGTACGCCGAGATGAAGTTGCTCAAGCTAGCATTAGCTATAACGTACCTTTCTATAAGGACAGTCCTTATAACTTAAATCGTTCTATAAGATTTATCAGGGGGCCCAATTTCAATGTTGACCTGGCAAGACAAAACCAACTCACTCTTGGAACTGGTTTAAGTAGAAGGGTTGGTGAGAACCATAACTTTAGACTCAACGCCTCAGCAAACTACATGAACTTAGATGATAGAGACCGTCAAACCTATCTAGAAGAAGTTAGTGAAAACATTATCGAGATTGATGGACTCTCGAATCAAGAAGTACTAACTAGGCAAGGTAATGACTTTCTTGGTGGAGCTAAAGGAATTGCCAGAGCAGAAGCTAAAGCTTTGAGAGAAGAGCAAATTGTGGATGGCTTTTACCTGGGTTTGAATCCAAGCTATGTCTACTCAAACTTTGACAATGCTAAGCGCCCAAGAGACGGCTGGCGTACTCGAATCGGCTTCAATCCTGTTTGGGGTTTTGATGAGATCAATAGCTACACAAAATCCAATCTCAGTATCACAAAATATTTACCTCTTCCTTACAACTCAACTTTTATACTTAACGCTAGAGGCGGAGCGGAGCTTGCTGGATCTCTACCTCAATTTTCCAAGTACAGGCTAGGCGGTGCTACCGGCGTTAGAGGCTATAGACAATTTTCAGATCTCGGTTTAGGAGACAGACTTCTTATTGGTACAGGTGAATTAAGAACACCAATTTATAATGTCCTACCTCCTCTCAAAAGATATAAATTTTTAAAAAATGTTGATTTTGCAGTTTTTGCTGATGCTGGATTGGTGGGAGGCAATATTAGGTTAAACCGAATTACTGATAGATTGTCTCAAGCTGCTTCAGTTGGCTTTGGTTTAAGGGTCAATATTCCACTAGTTGGAGCACTCAGGGTTGACCTGGGCTTTCCTCTTATTGAAGCTCTTACTCAAGACCGCTTATTTCGCTTTAACTTCGGACCAGCCAATTTCTTTTAAGGATGTAAGGCCAGAAATAAATGCACCGGGAACATTAACCATAAAGAAAAAATAAAACCCACGTTGGTTATTTACACTCAGGGTAATTTCACTCATTTGTCTCATGTTAATGTTTGAGCAT
>CAWUIS010000221.1:0-3051 GCA_963922625.1 uncultured Candidatus Melainabacteria bacterium
CTACTGGTTTATCTTTATGTCCTTTTTCGTAATAATTGAGGATCATACTAAGACACTATTAAGCATATACCGAAAAACACTAGATTTTAGTCATTTGTCAATTCGACCTTTGAATCAACTTGCAGAGAATTCCTTTCAGGTCTTACAATAATTTTATTGAACCTGGATAAATACCAAGAATTAATTACTAAGCTTAAAAGCTGGAATGATGCCTACTATGTCAAAGACGCTCCTCTGGTTGATGATGCTGTCTATGATGCTCATATGCAGGAATTATTAGCCCTTGAAAAGGAGTATCCTGAATTAGTTAGTCCTGATAGCCCATCACAGTATGCTGGTACAAATATTTCAAGCACCAAATTTCAAAAAATCGAGCATAAGATTCCGATGGCAAGCCTGGCAAATGCTTTTGGCAAAGAAGATATTTTTGATTGGGAAGCACGCATTAATAAAATTATTGGAGAGCAAAGCTACCGGGATTATGTATTTGAACTCAAAATAGACGGCTTGAGTATTTCTATTGATTATGACCAAGGTAAACTGCAAAGAGCCGTTACCAGGGGAGACGGCAAGGTTGGCGAGGATGTCACTGAAAATATACTCACTATTACAACATTGCCTCAAAGCATTGCATATACTGGGGCACTTACTGTCAGAGGAGAAGTGTTTATCCATAAAGCAGACTTCCTCGAAATCAATCAAGAACAAGAAAAAAATGGCGGGCCAATCTACGCTAATCCACGTAATACTGCATCTGGTTCATTGAGGCAATTAGATGCCAAGGTAACGGCAAGCCGTAGATTAGATGCCTTTCTGTATTGGAGCTCTTTAGATTTGAACCATAGTGATAGTCTTGTGTTCTTAAAAGAGCAAGGGTTTAAAACCAACGCTGAGCATAATAAGGTCTGCAAAAATATCCAAGAGCTAGTAGAGCTGTATCAGTATTGGATAGAACATAGATCTTCACTGGATTATGAAATCGATGGTGCTGTCGTTAAAGTTAGTCAACTAGATTTGCAAAAAAATCTTGGCTCCACAGCTAAATCACCGCGCTGGGCTATCGCACTAAAATTTCCTGCAGAAATTGTGGAAACTAAAATAGAATCTGTAGAGTTTGAAGTAGGTCGTTTAGGAACTATCACACCGGTGGCTAATCTTATGCCGGTAAAGCTTGCAGGTACTACTGTCAAAAGAGCTACTTTGCATAATTTTGATCAAATAGAAAGGCTAGGAGTCGAGATTGGTGACTTTGTTTGTATACGCAAAGCTGGTGAGATCATTCCTGAAATCATAGAAGTCAATCCTAGTAAAAGAGATAATACTCAGGCAATAGCTGTACCTAAAATTTGCCCTAGATGTGGTTCGGCTGTAGAAAAAATTGAGGTCGCTTATTTTTGTCCTAATGTTGCTTCATGCCCAGCTCAAGTACAAAGGCGTATAGAGCATTGGTGCTCAAAAAATGCCATGGATATTTCAGGCGTTGGACCCAGTCTTGTCGAGCAACTTTTGCATGAAAAACTTATTAGTAATGCTCTTGATTTATATAAACTAAAGCTTGAAAATCTTTTGCCATTAGAACGTATGGCAGAAAAGTCTGCCCAAAATGCTATTGATTCCATCAATAAAAGTCGTACACAAAGCTTTAGCCGTTTTCTTTTTGCACTTGGTATCAAACATGTTGGAGCCAATGTTGCAGAGTTAATAGCAAGCTATTTCCCAGATCTAGAAAAACTGGAAGCTGAAATTGATTCAGGGGCAATGGCACTAAATAAAGTAGATGGCTTAGGTCCTAAAATTATCGATTCCATCAAAGACTTTTTTGATAGTGATATCTACCGTGAGCTTAAGCAAGATTTTCATGAGCTTGAGCTGAAAACTAGTGTCTCAAAGCAACTCAGTGACAGATTTAATGGTATGAGTTTTGTTATCACCGGCACTTTAAGTCAATCTCGCTCTCATTTTGAATCAGTGATTAAAGAAAACGGTGGCAAAGTTAGCTCATCCATTTCCAAGAAAACAAGCTACTTGCTTTGTGGAGATTCTCCAGGCTCTAAAGCAGAGAAGGCAGAAAAATTAGGAGTTGAAATTATTGATGAGGGGAAATTCAATGCTTTGTTTTAGTTTTTTGTTCATGATGTATATGAGCTTGCAGCCAGTAGTGGCTAGCAACGTTAAAGTCGGAATTTATGATGATATCGATCGTCTTTATATCTATGCAAACCAAGCTTATAAAATTATCGAGGATAGATCTACCGAGCAAGGTAGCTTTGCAGATGCTGTTGCAATCATAGAAAAAAAACCTAGGACATCTTGTTTTATCAAAGCATCACCAGCTGCGGCAAATGATCTTGTCATTGCAAGCCCCCCAGATTTGATTACTACTAGCTCGTATTTGAAATTTACTTGCCTTAAAAAACCTTGTGTTTTCAAACTCAAAGAAAGCAAATACGACACCAATAGATACAATAAATTTCGCGGCGATATCATTGTGAAAACTGATAAGAAATCTTTTACTGTAATCAATGAGCTTGATATAGAAGACTATCTCAAAGGTGTGATTGCAAGTGAGATGCCAGCAAGCTGGCCGCTTGAAGCTCTTAAATCCCAGGCTGTTGCAGCTCGTACCTATACACTTGCTAACTTAGGTCGCCGTAAAAACCTTGGCTATGATCTTAAAGCAACCGTCGAAGACCAAGTATATTTAGGAATCAAAAATGAAAAAGTTAGTAGTAATAAAGCTGTTTTAGAAAGCAATGGAGAATTTTTACTAGATAAAAATGGGCTTTTTGTTAATGCTTTTTATTCAAGTCATGCTGGCAGTTTTAGTGCTAGCCCTGAATACACTTGGGGTTTGGCGCCTTCAAGTTATTTGTTTCCTGTCAGAGAATATAGCTCTGATCAAAAATCATGGCATAAAAGTTTTTCTCAATCCACACTCAAAAACCGCTTGGCTGACTTGGGGCTGCAAGAGCTTGAGGCTATTAATGTCATTGAACGGAGTCCAGAAGGGAGAGCTACTAAAGTTTTGCTTTCCACTGCAGCAAAAAATAT
>CAWUIS010000222.1:0-3024 GCA_963922625.1 uncultured Candidatus Melainabacteria bacterium
CTTTGGTCGTAGGTTCTTTGAGCTTTTGAGGATCTTGTTCTTTTTCAATTTTGACTTCCTTGAAAAGGTCTCTATCTAAAATTCTTCTAGCCAGGTCTTTGACTATGATGTCTTTTTCTTTGGTCCAGTGTTTGATGTGATGAATAAAACTGGTGTCATCGACAGTTAAAAAATCATCTAGTGACAAAGCCTCGGGTCTACAAATCCAATCCTCGAGTGGTTTTTCGATAAAGGCAATGCGTCTGTTTTTGATTAAGAGTTTAACTCTTTTAAAGAGCTTGAGAAGTAGGGAGTCACTTGCCAGGCATTTTTTGTGTTGATAGACTTGCAAGTACATTGAGTATCTAGCGTAGAGATAGTCTTCAACGGCTAGCATACCTTTTTCCCCTTGAACTATAAGGCAATCATGGATAGGGTTAGCTGCAATATTACTGATGACTCTATTGAGATCAAAATTACCGTAAGCGGTTCCAGTATGAAAACTATCCCTGATGAGGTAATCAAAACGATCACAATCAATTTGGCTATTGACTATGCTTGATAAAAACTTGATCGGGTAGCTTCTTGTAAGAATGGCATTAACCTTGTCGCTAAAACCTTGCTGAAAATTTTCAAGACATTGGTGTATTTGTGTATTGGGGCTTGCAATCAATTTACAAGTCCAACTTTCATGACGGATATTATTGATTTTTTCGCAGCTATGACTAAAAGGCCCGTGTCCAATATCGTGTAATAAAGCAGCACACATCACAAGAGCTTTGTATTCGTTTTTGGTCTGCGCATCAATGCTAAAGCCTTTCAGGCAGTTATTAATCATAAGCCTTGCTACATGCATGGCTCCAAGTGAATGAGGAAAGCGACTCGCCTCTGCACCATGAAAAGTAAACCAGCCTGTGCCAAGTTGCCTGACCCAGCGTAGTCTCTGTACTTCTTTGCAGTCTATAAGCTTTATGATAAGTTTCTCTACTGGATCTTCACCATCTAGAAAGATTTCATTGTGGATAGGATCTCTAAAGGTTCGTGACATTGTTATATTGTAAGACTAAATTTTTTTTATTTTCTAAAACACTTAATGGGACTTTAACTTACAATTGCTATCTGATTTTCAACGAGTGAATGGAAGCCCAGATTCATTCTTTACGTTATGTAGGATAAGTTAAATTGCCAAGGTCGCTGCGTCGTTAATAGTTTAAGTCGACCTTGGTCTTATCTAGTTTTTTGTTTTTTATTTCAGTATTAACCAATTTTAATAAAAGTTGCGCCGCAATCCTCTTTATATTTATGTTACAATTGAGTATAAACTTTTTGGATATTCTCATTGTAGAGTCAATTCCCTTTGATTTTGCTGGAAAATTTTTTCTAGATGTTAGTGTTATTACACCCCGGGGCAAGATAAGTTTATGAAAGGCTTAAGAAATTAAGTTGATAAAAATTTTCAATTTTTTTGTCAATTTTCTTGGGAACCATACTTTGTAATTCTGTAGGAGTTATTAATTTGATGGGAGTTGAAGTTATATGAATCAATGGAACCTAGGTATTGGTCAAGCTATTAATCGCATTGGATACCGTGCTGCTCAAATTGCAAAAGCTGCTAAAACAAATGCTCGCTCTATATCTCCTTTACAAGGATTCAAGTCTAGTGTTGAGCAGTTTGCAGGAGATACTTTTGTACCAGCAAAAGATATTGGTAGGGCTTTAGCAACCCAGAAGCCTACTTTGGTCTCTATTGATAACGTTAATTTATTTGGCTTTATTAAAGCAGCTGGTAATAGAGCTTGATTTTGAGAATCCAGTATCCAGGAATTTTTATTCGTTAATTGTTAGTATCTAAAATATGGTGATTTTTGCAAAGCAAAAACCAAAAATTAACCATAAATGGGGATAATTACAATGAATGACAAAAATATGGCTGTAGCATTTGATACATTGGCACATATGAAAAAATTAGTTGCATCTGGTGTACCTCAGCTGCAAGCAGAGGCTCATGTCCAAGCACTTGCCGACATTGTTGACAATAAGCTGGCAACAAAAAAGGATATTGAAGATCTTAAGTTAGTCACAAAAAAAGATATTGAAGATACCAGAAAGGATATTGAAGATCTTAAGTTAGCAACAAAAAAAGATATTGAAGATCTTAAGTTAGTCACAAAAAAAGATATTGCCGATTTGAGACTTTCAACCAAGAAAGACATCGAATATTCAAAAAATGAGCTTAAGCTTTCAATGGGATACATGCTGACAGGTGCTGTTGTGATACTTAGTGTTCTTATGAAAATCCTTTAACCATTTTTTATCAAAAATAATTTAAAAGAACCTTTGTACATAGACAAGGAGCGAGGTAAGAAGTTTATGAATATGATTGGTGGAATAGGTAATTTTGGTGGAGCTAGTGGTGCTGATGGAGCAAAGCCAGGCCAGCAAGCTCAAAGCGGACAAGAAGCACAAACCCCTTTATTTAACCCTAATGCAAGTACAGGTATCTCACAAGCACAAGCAGGCATAGCAGCACAAGCGCGTCTATCACTCAAGTCAGAAAAAGAACTTGATGAAGAAGAAGGCAAGCTTGAAGAAAGAGATGAAACTCAGACATCTGTCGAGGTCGCTGGTCTTGGTTTGATAGAGCTTTCTCAAGAACAGATTGAAGCTTTTCAAAAACGTGTTGAAAGCGGCATTATGATGCAAGAACAGGCTTTTAAAGATGCTGTGAATACTTTTTCTGGTAAGGAAAAAACACTGCGTCACGTTATTAGTAGTCTATTGCTTGCTCAGTAAAGTTCAATTTTCTGGATAGTATTTTTTATGAATTAATTCGTCGGGTAAATATTGTTGCTCGACAAAATTGCCAGGAAAATCATGCGGATATTTATACTGTGTTTTTGGATTGATTTTTTCATTCTTTGATTTTGCTGGACACTCACGCAGATTGATACCACGCAGATGTTCAGGCACAGCATAAGGTGGATGATTATCACAATCTTTCATGGCTTTAGCAAGAGCTTTGTAGCTCCAGTTGGATTTAGCAGC
>CAWUIS010000223.1:0-2912 GCA_963922625.1 uncultured Candidatus Melainabacteria bacterium
GCACAGATGAATCCCCATTTATGTGCAACCGTTTGATCAATGTCAAGGACTCTGCCTGCAAACCATTGATTGACTTCTTCTTCCAGCCAAGTTATAAGTTTTGATTTTCTTTGAGGGTTTAGATTTGCTTTTTCTATGCCTTTGCGAATTTCTCCAAGGCTGATAACACTGATATAAAAATTTTCAATTTCGATTGCAGCAAGCCACTCTAAAACATTGTGATTAGGATTTGATTTTATTGTTTCTGAAATGACATTAGTATCAAGCAAGTATTTCATAGCTCTATATCTCGAAGTCCACTTTGATCACGATTGAGGTCAAGATCTAGCCCATGTAAAGGGGATGCTTGCATAAGTTCAACCAAGTTTTGATTTTTAGCTTTTACCAGTTTGTCGTAATCTTTTTTTGAGAGAAAAATTCCAGCAACGACACCACGTACACTAATCTGTTGTGGTCCTTTCGATAAAGCGTCCTGAACAAACTGACTGAGTTTTGCTTTAGCTTCTTGAAGCTGCCAAATATAGTACATAAAATCATTATACCACCATAGCTGACTAGTCGGACTAGTTTGTTTGTAGCGATTCAGGGTCGGGTCGTCAGATGGTCGGGTAAAGTTTGAGATAAACGCTATTCTCTCTAGCGTAAAGAATGATTGAAAATACTGGAAGCAGTTAGGATAAAATGAATTTAGTAGTTTCAAATTATCCACATTGCGGTATAGTGGACACATGAGTGCAACAAGAGAACTCAAATCATACATAAAAGAGATCTCCAAGATTTATCCAGTTATTGCAATATTGGGACCGAGGCAATCTGGAAAGACAACTTTAGCTCAAAAAGTATTTAGTAAGAAGCCATATGTAAATTTAGAGAAACCAAAGGACAGAGATTTTGCACTTACTGACCCGGAGTTATTCTTGAATCAGTTTCCAGAGGGGGTGATTATTGATGAAATTCAATATGCCCCAATTTTGTTTTCATATATTCAGGCTATCGTCGATGAAAAAAAACAAAAATCAATGTTTGTCCTAACAGGTTCACAAAATTTTGCTTTGATGAAAAATATTAGCCAGTCTCTTGCTGGGAGAATTGGCTTAGCAAGTTTACTACCCTTCTCTCTAAGCGAAATCAAAAAGAACTACAAAGACATAGGTATCTATAACATAGAAGAGCTCATGTATACAGGATTCTACCCCAAAATTTATGATGAAAAAGTCAAACCAAGTATAATTCTTGAAGACTATATCAAAACCTATCTAGAAAGAGACTTGAGAGACTGGGCTCAAATTCAAGATCTCAGCCTCTTTCGTCGTTTCATGAAGATGTGTGCTAGCAGAGTGGGACAAGTGATTAATACCGATTCAGGGTCGGGTCGTCAGATGGTCAGGTGAAGTTTGAGATAAACGCTATTCTCTCTAGCGTAAAGAATGATTGAAAATACTGGAAGCAGTTAGGATAAAATGAATTTAGTAGTTTCAAATTATCCACATTGCGGTATAGTGGACACATGAGTGCAACAAGAGAACTCAAATCATACATAAAAGAGATCTCCAAGATTTATCCAGTTATTGCAATATTGGGACCGAGGCAATCTGGAAAGACAACTTTAGCTCAAAAAGTATTTAGTAAGAAGCCATATGTAAATTTAGAGAAACCAAAGGACAGAGATTTTGCACTTACTGACCCGGAGTTATTCTTGAATCAGTTTCCAGAGGGGGTGATTATTGATGAAATTCAATATGCCCCAATTTTGTTTTCATATATTCAGGCTATCGTCGATGAAAAAAAACAAAAATCAATGTTTGTCCTAACAGGTTCACAAAATTTTGCTTTGATGAAAAATATTAGCCAGTCTCTTGCTGGGAGAATTGGCTTAGCAAGTTTACTACCCTTCTCTCTAAGCGAAATCAAAAAGAACTACAAAGACATAGGTATCTATAACATAGAAGAGCTCATGTATACAGGATTCTACCCCAAAATTTATGATGAAAAAGTCAAACCAAGTATAATTCTTGAAGACTATATCAAAACCTATCTAGAAAGAGACTTGAGAGACTGGGCTCAAATTCAAGATCTCAGCCTCTTTCGTCGTTTCATGAAGATGTGTGCTAGCAGAGTGGGACAAGTGATTAATATGAGTAATATTGGTGAGGACCTTGGTGTTTCTCATACCACTATCAAAAAGTGGATAGGTTTACTTGAGGCAAGTTATATAGTTTATCTATTACCTGCTTATAATGCAAACATAAACAAACAACTTGTTAAATCACCGAAATTACATTTTTATGATGTTGGTCTAGCTTCACATTTGTTGGATATAGAGAGCCCAAAACAATTAATTTCCCACAGCTTAAGAGGTAATTTGTTTGAAAACATGGTGGTATCAGAAGTATTGAAATTCCGTTATAACCAAGGTCTTAAAAGCAATCTATATTTCTATAGGGATAAAAGGTATGAAGTTGACTTGATATACAAAGTTGCTGAAGACTTGATGCCCATTGAAATTAAGTCAGGGCAGAGTATCTCTGAGGACTATTTTAAAAATCTTGAGTATTTTTCTGACTTGTTTCAAAAAAATACAATTAACCCTACTGTTGTTTATGCCGCATCACAAGAGCAAAAGCGTTCTAATGCTCACATTACACACCCCTTAGGATTAATAAAAAAATTGAGCAAGCTTTAAGACATAATTATAGTCTATGTTTGTTTGATTTCTTTGTATGTGCTCTTCAAATATTTTGGTAATTCTTGCAACGGTAAATAAAGTTGATTTACCAGCTTGCCTTGACCTGTAACTAGAATGGCACCAAACTGATTGGATAATTTTAAGCAAGTTTCACTTATGTTTCTATTTAAAAACATGCGAGATGTAACCGTAGCTATTTATTGTGTAAATACTATGCTCTGGAATG
>CAWUIS010000224.1:0-2855 GCA_963922625.1 uncultured Candidatus Melainabacteria bacterium
ACTGCAAGGGTAACAGCGCGACTCAACAAAAACCTAAATACAGATTTTAAGTCTGTTGCGTCTACCAATTCCGCCACACCGGCATTGGTACCAGAAAATTAATTCTAGTATAAAGAGATTTTTGGAAAGCAAATATTTAGTTAAAGATGTCCTAAAAAACTAAGTTTTTCAACAGGTATTCATAAGCTTTGCTCAAGCTATGAACTAGATTCTCGGTTTCTTTACCACTAGAATCAGGGTGAATCAAGGACATCATCCTACGGTAAGCTTTTTTGATAGTCTCTTCAGTCAGGTCCTGACTAGCGTCCAGGTAAAGTACACCACGTGCCCAGGCTTCTTTTTGCTTAGAGACAGGTTCTTGGTCCATCCTCGAAAAATTCATCGAAGCACCTTTTGCAAATCCATCATTAAAAACTTTTTCTTGGTCTAAGGTATTTTGCTCCAGTTCTTTTTTGAGTTTTACAATTTTCTTTTTACGAGATTTAATATCCTTGATTAAAATTGAGATTAATTTATCATGTCCAGAAAGTAGGTCAGTGTTTTTATAAATGGTTTCTAAAGCTTCAGGGTCAGAATAAATAAAAGAGCGAGGTAAGCCAAGGTTTAAAGCAACATTTGACGGAGTGATTTCACGCCTGTCTACCCTCAGGCTTTCTATTGTACGTATCAATTTAGATTTATCTATGCCTAAGTCTGATAGACCATCAAAATTAAAAGAGTCATCAAAATATTTATTTTTACCTGAATTAGCCTGCATGTTTTTTCTTATTTTTTTTCCTAAATTGGTATGGGCTCATTTTAATACCATCTTTTTTTCGCCAAATATTAAACTCATTTTTCTGGGCAAAAGCTTGAGCATCTTTTAAGCTTTGTAAGTACTTAGAATTTTTATCGAAGCTAAAAAGAACGGCAAAGCCTCTATTTAAAAGCACTTCATTGAGAAGCCGGTCCTCATCATTAGTAAAATAGCGCACGTATACGAGCTTGCGTCCATATTTATCAATATTGTTTGGTGCAAATTCCAGCTCAATTTTACTTGCAGCGTTTAGCTGATTTGCCACATAGTTTTTTGCTCTTTTACCCCAAGGCTCTTGCATAAACTCTGGTGCGTCGATTCCCAAAAGCCGGACTTCAAATTCATGACAATCACTACAATTAGCTTCTTTGAAAAACATAGAATCTGCATCCAGCAATTTGACTAATTGCACCTCTGTTTTTGTGAGTGATGAATTACAAGCAGATAAAAAAACTAAAAATACAGCTAAAATATAAATAGACAAGTGAGCCGTAGTAATCAAACTAGTTTTAAATATTTGGATATTATAATCGTCTCCTTTGCCGTTGTATTAATTATAAGCAATTTAGTCGGCGCAGTGAAAATAATAAGGCTCACGATACCTTTTACAGATATCAGCTTCAGTTGCAGTTGTGGTCTTTTTCTGTTTCCAATCACCTATCTTGTTGGTGATGTTCTTACAGAAGTTTATGGCTATGCAAAAAGTCGCCGCGTCATTTGGACAGGTTTTGTAGCACTTTTATTAGTTAATTTAGTGATTCAGTTTTTTGTAGCATTACCACCAGACCCTAACTGGGGACTAAACGATGAGTTTAATAAAATTTTTGCTGCTGGATTTAGAATCAGCATAGCTAGTATGATTGCCTACTACTGTGGTGAGTTTACCAATAGCTATATTATTGCCAAACTCAAGCTCTTGACCAAAGGGAAATACCAAGGGCTACGGATCATTGCCTCTACAGCTGCTGGTGAGTTAGTTGATACAACTTTGATTTTGTTTATTGGTTTTTATGGAGCTGAAGCTTACCCAATGTCACTTTTAATGACGGCTCTCTATACTAACTACATTTTTAAAGTACTTTGGGAAATCATTGTCTATCCAATTTTCACGGTACATATTTTAAAATTTCTCAAAAAAGAAGAGCAGATTGATTACTATGACCACGACACCGACTTCAATCCTTTCCATATAGATCTAAAAGCAAAAGCATTTGAGGAAGCCTAAATGACAACAACACTAATAAAAAACGCAACTCTCATCAACGAGAACAAAAAATTTAAAGCCAATGTTTTGATTGAAAACAGTATCATCAAAAGTATTGATGAGAAGCTAGAACCAACAACAGCAGATAGAGTCTTGGATGCTGAAGGCTTGGTTTTGATTCCAGGAATGATTGATGACCAAGTACATTTTAGAGACCCTGGCTTAACTCATAAAGCTGATCTTGGCACTGAATCCAAAGCAGCACTCGCAGGAGGTATTACTTCCTTTATGGAGATGCCCAATACTCAGCCTCGAACTCTAACTCAAGAACTACTCGAAGAAAAATATCAAATTGCACAAGAAAAATCTTTTACTAATTACTCCTTTTACATGGGCACGTCAAATGACAATATCGAAGAAGTTTTAAAGACAGATCCAAAAAAACATTGCGGTATAAAAATCTTTTTGGGTGCTTCAACTGGTAATATGCTTGTTGACAATTTAGATGTCATTGAAAAGGTATTGAAATACTCTGCCGAAACTGGTTTGATAGTAACAACTCACTGTGAAGAAGAGTCTGTAATCCAAGAAAATCTACAAAAAGCTATTGAAAAATTTGGAGAGAAAATCCCAATGACGGAGCACTCTCATATCCGCAACCACCAAGCTTGTTATGAATCCAGCTCTAAAATCATCACATTGGCAAAAAAACATCACGCTAATTTGCATATCTTGCACCTCACCACCGCAACTGAAATGGAATTTTTCTCGCCATTACCTATTGATGAAAAATTCATTACTGCAGAAGTCTGCGTGCATCACCTATGGTTCCAAGAAGAAGATTACAAAGAGAAG
>CAWUIS010000225.1:0-2826 GCA_963922625.1 uncultured Candidatus Melainabacteria bacterium
TTAAAAACATCACTCTCACTAGTATCAAAATTCTTCCTAATAGCTGGTATGGTTTTGTCTCTTGTTAATGCACTAAATTTATCTACATTAAAGTAGGCGGTGCCTTCAGGATCATCAGGTGTTTGTGGGCTATGGTGCTCAGGAAAAACCGCAACTAAAGTAGGGTCCATTGCGACTTCCTCAGAGCACTGCACATTGGTAATAGTTCTTACAGTGGAAGGAAATTTTGCTTCAAATACTGGCTGGTTACGAATTTTGTATTCATCAAAGACCATGCATGCAAGCTTGTTGCCATTAAGGTAAGGATTGTAAGAAATGCTTAAAAATGCCAAAAGCATATTGCGGTTGTTTTTATCCTGTATCCATCTGGTTTCACTAAAATCACCTTGCTTTGAGCATTCAATTAAGCTCTGGAATATTTTACTGTTGAGGTAGCGCTCAACAGCTTGTTTATTAGATTTACGGTATCTGTATGTTTTATTGCCTGGATTATAAACCAGATGACGTTCTAATGCAGCTGTAACTGCTTCTGGCTCAGAATTAGCATCAATCTCTGTATTAATATTTGCAACGCGTTTAAGAAGATCTTTTTTCTCAAATTCACCAAGAAGTGCTGTTGGCACCTTAGGTACAGCTTGTCTTTCGTGCAGCATAGAAAGAGGGAAAATTTGACTAGAAGGAGGCTTTTCATTTCCGGGCCGACTTGTCTTCTTGCTAGGTGCTGTAGCCGTAGGAGCTGTTATTTTCATGCTCAATAATGATACCCAGTGGTTATGTTAACAGGTTAATCAATTTTAATCCATATCCATATCTAAAGCTGCTATATTTTTTTGGATGGCTAGAGATGAATTTTGGAGGAGTCTAGAGATCAAAGGTGTAATTTCAATAGCATCAAGAATGAAAAAAATATCTGATCTGCTGTTTCAGCAAGTTCAGGAGATTTATGATTATAAATCTAGAGATTTTAATAGCTCGTGGTTTGCAATAATGGCAACAATCAGGCAAGAAGGCAGAATTGACTCTAAAACCCTAGCAGACCGCAACAATGTATCAGCTCCTGCAATATCAAGAACAATTAAAAAACTCGAATCAATTGGCATGATTGAGTATGAACAAAGAAGAGATAGAAGATCCAAGTTCATACTACTCACCGAGAAGGGTATAGAGGCTCTGGATAGTGTCTCGGAAGATTTGTTGGATATCAAAGTTCTCTTAGAAGATGTAATTGATTATGATCATGATCTTCTCACTAAACTTGATCGAGTTGAGTCTAAGCTTAACAAAACTAATATGCTAAAAGGATTTAAGCATATTGAAGACTCACGTAAACAAAACAAAAATTAAAAAACCCGACTCATAGCCTCAGTTAACCAGTAGAAATTATTATTGTCTTTGAGCTTAATGCTCTCTACACCAGAGCCTTTGATATCTTTACAAACACGAAGCCAAAAATGATAATTAGACTCTTCGGGGTCTTTAAACCATGAACCAAGTATAGTTTTTTGCATTTCTGTATCTAAACCAAAACCTATATAAATTTTTTTCGCTGGATCACTGCTAAAAACAAGCTCTTCAAATAAAATGGAATAAAAGTCTTTGTTTGCTTGTTGGTGAACTGATGTATTGTAAAGCTGCCCTACTGAGTTATCTACAAAAACATCTAGTAGTTGTTTAATAACTTTTTTAGTTTTCTCATCGCTTGCTAACATTAAATTTTTGGACATAGTATTGCTTAACTCGTTAAGTAAAATATACCTCAGATTTGAATATAGATGCAAGTAAATTAAAACATTATATAAAAAAGTTAGGGGTGTTAAATTGAACTGCTAGTCTATTTGAGTGATTACACCTGTTGTACAACCATTATATAGTCACGCAGATGGAGCCCAATCAACTCTAAATAGTCCTTTAGCAGAGCAGGCACAGCAAAATAACGTCATACCTGGATCTGAGTGGATTGATTCAGTATTAGCAGAGCATATTCAACAGCATCAAACAGAAGATGGCAAAAATCCATTTGAGGAATTTTATGAAATAGGAAATTCTGGAGAAGCTGAAAGTGGTCAGCACAAATTTATTGCAAAAAAAGTTCATGAATACTATGAGGGAAATCAAACTATTGAAGATTGTAAAATTGATGAAGTTATAAAACCTTATATCGTCAAAAAGCCTCTGGTTGAATTACCTAATCCAATTATTTATTTTGCAAGTAAATTTCATCAGGGAATTTTTACCCCCGAAGACATACAAAATTTTGATGACTATCTAGAAAATAATTACCTTAAAGAAAAACTTAGTAAATGGAGTGACACTGACAAATTTGTTTTATCGCAGAGGCTCAGAAATTATATTGCACGCGAATATCTTATTAAAACTCAATCTGATGGATGTGACGCTAGAGAGGCTGCGCGTTTAGAAGAAAAAGCAATAAGTGGAGAAAGAGACTATAAAGATTGGATTATATCTAGAAGAAGTTTCTTGGATTGGTTAAAAAAAATTGGTTATGGAATCGGTGCTACCAGTCTAATTGGTGGAGCTGGATATACCACACATCGATATTTTTTGGACAGAGAAAAATTTGCTCTAGTCAATGCTCAATTTGAAGCCTTTAAGAAGAATTTAATAAGAGAAACAAGCCAGATAAGTGCCAATTTTCTTCTTCAAGTCAACGACGAAGATCCTGGAAATAAGAGGGTCCATTTAAGAAGTGTCTTGGAGGAAGGCGAGCCCTTAATAGAGAGCTTAAATTTAAATGATAATGAGATGCATGTTTTGCTTGCATTTATGGATACTTTTAAACAACTGATTCTTGAAATTGATGGCAAT
>CAWUIS010000226.1:0-2809 GCA_963922625.1 uncultured Candidatus Melainabacteria bacterium
CTCTTACTTTATGGATCTAAGTATGAATTTAAAAAATCAGATTATGAATTTTATCGCAATAATGCTTTTGGCAATTTCTCAGACTTAGTCAAGCATTCTTCTCAAAGTATTTCAATGTTGAACTATCTTGATAATGCATACAGTGATAAAGAACAGCCAAACCAAAATTATGCAAGAGAACTAATGGAACTACATACACTAGGTGTCAATGCTGGTTATAACGACGAGGATATTAGTAATGTTTCAAGGCTTCTTACCGGCGTTAGTTTTGAGGCAAGCTCATTTGCATTTAAGCCAGAGATGCATGATACAGACCCTGTTAATTTTTCCCTATTAAACAAAACCTACGATAATGCTGGTTACGATTCAGTGCTTGAATTTTTAGATGACATAAGCAAAAGTAGCTATGCTGCAGAGTTCATTTGCAATAAACTGATAACAAAGTTTGTTAGTGAAGAGCCTGTTGAAAATCTTACTAATTCTTGTAAAACAGTATTTTTGAATAATGTTAACGACAACAAACAAATAGAAAAAGTTTTAAAACATCTTATTAGTTCCCAGGAGTTCTCTTCACAGCAATATTCATTGACAAAGGTTACTGATCCTATGATTATGTTCGCGAGAAATGCTCGAACAGTACAGAGTAGTTCTTCTGACCCTGGTTTATACATTGAAATGAATAATTTTCTAAATGATAATGGCTTTCGTCAATTTGATGTTGGACCACCAACAGGTGTTGAAGAAGATAGTCAAAAATGGATGAGTAATAGTTATATAACCAACTCTATACTTCTTGCTAATAACTATAATTTAGCAGTTGACTACCTAAGAAAGCTTGATGGTCTGCTTGAAAACGGCAATTCAGACTGTTCATCATTATCAAGCATAAACTTTCAGGCAAGATGCATAGCTGAAGAGTTTTCTATGCCTTATTTAAATGATGATGAAGTTAATTTCTTAGCTAGTTACATTGAAGGTTATAACGAGGCTATTGATTTAGAAGAGCAAGAGCGAATTAAAGGTGAGATGATAGTTGCGTTATTATCGATGCCAAGTAATTATAGAAATTAATAAATCACTTGTCACGCTCGCGTAAAAATCATCGATAAAACAGAAACATCATTTGGAGTAACACCTCCTACTCTACTTGCCTGACCGAGTGTCTTTGGAGCCACTAGAGCTAATTTATCTCTAGCTTCAAGGCTGATAATTTCACAAGTTTTAAAATCAAAGTTTTCTGGGACTTTAGTATTTTCAAACTTTTTCATTTGCTCAACTTGTTCTAATTGTCTTTGGATATAGCCTTCATATTTTATATTTGTCTCAACCTCAAATTTATATTTAATATCATCGACAAAAATATTTTTTTACTTCAGCTTAGATTCTTGTTGCTCGCTAAGCTTGATTAGTTTTGAGTAATCAAGCGAGCCTAATTCAAAGTCGGTACGCTTGATCAAATCTGACAAGAAAATTTTCTGCCCAGCTTTATTTGAAATATCTAAATCTGCAACAGAGACTTGAACGCTCTTCATAAATGCAATTTCTTTTTTAATACGCTCTTGTTTTTCTTCAAAAACACTCCACCTTAAATCGTCAACCAAACCAAGCTCACGCCCAATTGGTGTAAGGCGTTTATCAGCGTTGTCTTGTCTTAAAAGCAAGCGATATTCAGAACGGGATGTCAGCATACGGTAAGGATCTTCAATCTCTTTGCTTACCAAGTCATCTATTAAAGTGGCGATATAACTTGAGGAGCGCTCTAAAACACAAGGTTCTTGTTCTGAAACAAAACGAGCTGCATTAATACCAGCCATAAGCCCTTGCGCGGCAGCTTCTTCATAGCCACTAGTACCTAAAACTTGCCCAGCAACAAAAAGCCCAGACACAAATTTTGACTCCAAGCTATGTTTAAACTGTACTGCTGGAAAATAATCATACTCAACAGCATAAGCAGGACGAGTAATCACAGCTTCTTGCAAGCCCGGAAGACTTCGTACCATCTGCCACTGAACTTCTATAGGCAAACTTGTCGAGCAACCTTGCAAATAAATCTCATTAGAACTCAGACCCTCTGGCTCCAAGAAAAAATGATGAGAAGGGTTGTCTTGAAATCTAACAACTTTATCCTCAATTGAGGGGCAATAACGCGGACCAGATGCTTTGATCTTTCCTGAGTACATAGGAGATTTTTCCAAATTATCCAGAATGATTTGATGAGTATGTAAATTGGTCCTTGTAATATGGCATGGATATTGAGGACGTCGTGGTCTATGAGGTAAAAAAGAAAACCATGAAAGCTCTTTATCACCTGGTGCAATTTCTAGACTAGAAAAATCTATAGTCTTACGGTCCAAGCGTGGTGGTGTTCCGGTTTTCAGGCGCCCGGTTTTTAGACCATAATCTTGTAATCGAGGTGATAGACCTAAACTTGGCTTCTCTCCAGAACGTCCTGCTGACTCAAATTTATCTCCAGAAAAAATTCGACCCTCAAGGAATGTGCCAGCCGTAAGCACTACTGCCTCTGCATAAATTTTTTCCTCAAGGTTTGTCTCAACCCCAATGACCTTAAGCTCAGGACTTTCTTGAAAAATCAAAGCCTTAGCACTGCTTTGATAAATAGTCAGCCCTGGTATTGCTTCCAGGTACTGCCTTACCCATTTTGAATACTCAAGTTTGTCTGATTGCGCCCTTAATGCTCTTACAGCAGGACCTTTAGACATATTTAAAGTCTTCATTTGGATATAAGTCGCATCAGCAGCAAGCCCCATAATGCCACCTAAAGCATCAATCTCTTTTACCAGATGAGATT
>CAWUIS010000227.1:0-2801 GCA_963922625.1 uncultured Candidatus Melainabacteria bacterium
CCAAATAGAATAATTTTGTCTACATCAAAATTTTGAGAGATTTTATTGACGATATTTTCTGTAAACCTGTCTAATTCTTCTTGAGTTTTTTTTCCAGCCATGTAAAAACCCTCTTGGTCTCTTTAAACATTATTCTAGCTTTTTCTTCACTAAGTTCGGCTTCAATTTGTTCAAAATCTTCCGGGTAACGTGTTGACATGTAGATTGTGTTTAATTCATCTAGAATTTCTTGCATATCTTCTTGTAAGTTTTCTATAACAGCAACCCCTGCAAGTCTAATAAGGTCATGAATCTTCTCAGGTCTTTGATGATTACTCAAAATCAAACTTTTTAGCAATTTTTCAAGAGCACTATGTGAGTTTTCATAAACTTTCACGAATAAAGCATTTTCAAGAGCCACTTTTGCTGTCTTTAAATCATATTTTGCTATTTTGAGAAGATTTTCAGACTCTTTTTCCATGGAGAAACTTACTATAAAAATATTATAGTCGATAGTGCTAACCTAGTACTGGTGCGTAGGTACAGAGTACTCAACTTGGCTGATATTTGGTCTTTTAAGAAAGATCTCTTATGGGGTAAGTATTATTTTGGACTTTTCGAGAAAAGCAAACTACTTGATTCAATTCTCTACTCCAATGCTTATAACAACAAACGTGTTGTTGAAATCCATAATATGCAGCTCAAAGACAAAGAGTTTTTGCAGACATTTATAAGTAGATTTACCAAAAAGAAAAAAATAAGATATTTCATAAGAGAGCTAGACGAAGTTACCAGGCAAAGTGATATTGAATTTATGCAAAGCAACGGCTTCAAAAGATTCAACCGTAATTATTGTTTTGAGTATTTGGCAGACTCGCATAGCCCTAATGAAAAAACACAACTCAGTATTTTTTGTAGAGAGGCTGAAAAATATGATGTTGTTAAGCTGATGGAGCTTGACTTGAGCTCTCAGATTATCGAGTACCGCGATTATTTGCATAAAGGGAAAAATTTTTTCAGAGATAAGCTTGAGAGTATCTATGTATTTGTTGATCCTAATGATATGCGCAAGGTTTTAGCTTATGCATTCAAAAAAGATTTGGAGCATCAATCTACTTTTGAGTTTTGTATACATCCTAGGTCAGCTGAGCTGATCTTTGATTGCATTCATGCTTTTACTGAAAAATATGTACATTTTGAAAAAAACGCATCGAGCTTCCGCTTCATTGTGAATGAAAACATTAAAGCTATTATTCCTGACTTATCAAAAAAATTTGATCATCTCTATACCCTTCAGTGCTTAATTCTTGAAGGCTGTCCTAAAGAAAAATCCAAGCAAGTTAGAGCTTTGCAGATTACAAGCCCTAGCCGAGCGCTAGAGTAAATTTGCGTGCGTGACCAAAACCTAGATTTTGTTTGATCGTGAAATTGTTTTGTGACGCGAGTTCTTGCAAATGGCTCATATTAAACTCAGCATTTTTTCCTTGTCCTAGCCACAACTCTTTTATATTATTGAACTTGCCTGCAAGCTCTAAAGATTTGATCATACGGTCAACTTTGTATGCTGGTTCTGCAACTTCTTCCAAAAAAACTACACCGTTATGAAAGTCTGGTAAATACTCAGTGCCCAGCAAAGCTGCCAACATAGATAAATTACCTCCTAAAATTTTATGCTCCGAAAAAGCTGAAATTCTAAAATCAAAGTTTTGATACGCATCCAGGTCTATGCTTTGCATGATATTCAAAAGAGCATTTTTCTCTTTGTGATCCAGACTTGTAAGTTCAATGAGCATTGGTGAGTGGAAGAATTGAGGGCTTTGACCAGACTTGCAGCAGTATGATTTTTGATAGATAGCCATGAATAGAGCTGTCAGGTCACTATAGGCAAAAATTGGTTTTGGGATCTTGCCAAAGACTTGATAATCAAGCTCAGGTAGTATGTCCATCACTCCATAACCACCACGCATAGACATCAGGCAGTCAACTTGTGGGTTGAGCCAGAGATCCATGAGAGAACTTAGGCGAGCATTTTTATTACCAGCAAAAAAGCTTTCAGAGCCCGGTATTAGTTCTTCACCATCAAAAAGATTCTTTGCTTGGTAGACTTTAAGACCTTGATCTTCAAGCATTTTGATTGAGTCTCTGAGCAAGTCTTCTTCACCTTGTTTTAGGGCAGAGGAAGAGGCAAAAATACCAATTGAAGAGATCTTATTCACGGCAAAATTTTAGCATTAGGCTTGTTCCGTAATTAAAAATTACTGTCATTCAGGTTTTGTACTGCTGTCATTCCGAACGCATGTGAGGAATCCCAAGAGCTATAATGAAAAAAGGGATAAGGGGGATATCACATTGAAACCATGTGTTTATATTATTAGTAACAAGAGTTCGACAGTTCTTTATACAGGTGTAACTTCAAACATAGTAAAAAGAGTCTATGAGCATAGACAAGGAGGGTTTGACGGGTTTACCAGCAAATATAATTGCAACAAACTGGTCTATGTTGAATTCTATGAAGAAATTAATATGGCTATTTATAGAGAGAAACAAATTAAATCATATAGAAGAGCTAAAAAAGTAACTCTTATTGAAAATTCAAATCCGACATATCGAGACTTATACCAAGATCTGTGCTTTGAGTTTTAGGCTTGAGATTCCTCACATGCGTTCGGAATGACAGTTTGCTGCGTTTGGAATGACCTTTTGCTGCCTCGGAATGACAGTTTGTTTCGTTTACAATGACAGACGACCTGTTTATAATGGCAGCTTCAGATGCTAGTTTAAAATCTTCAAAATTCTATGAAAATCATCGGGTAAATCAATTT
>CAWUIS010000228.1:0-2783 GCA_963922625.1 uncultured Candidatus Melainabacteria bacterium
TCTCATCCTTGTAGCTGCATTCAAGATAGCCTAGAGAGTCATTTAAAACTGGTACACCGTTTTCGGCGCTTTTTGTATCAAGTTCATCAAAAATAGAACCTTGTTCTGGTGGGGCTTTGAAGAATGCTGACATGGTTTTTGAGTTTTCTTTAGCCATGATATTTACAACAGCATTTTTAGATTCTTTGAGGAGTTCAAGATGACTAGAACGCTCTTTGTTAAAGGCGATGGTTAACATAGGTGGCTCAAAGCCTGCTTGCTGTACCCAGCTTGCAAGGAAACCTGCTTCTTTGTCTCCACTTTTGAGAGATACGATATATAAACCTGATACCAATTTACCAAGTACGGGTGATAGTTTTTCTTTGTTTAGAGTGGCCATAAGCTTATTATAGCTTCATGTCCGCTACTAAATGGCGACACTCCCTATATAGAATCAGCAACCTGCATAAGATATCCAAGTGTTTCAAACTGTGCGGTCATTGCCTTTTGGTTGGCTTCATAATTTCTCATGACTTGAACCATTTCAGCAGCACCTTTAACAGCACTAACATTCGACATTTCTAATGAGCCTTGTAGCAAAGTAGTACTCTCCATTAATTGCATGGCAGTATTAACTCCGGTGGACGTAAATTTATCGTAAGCTTCGCGCTTTACATGTGCACCTGCTGGAAAATCATATGCTTGTATTCTTGCTGAAAATTCTCCATTAACTAAAAGAGCACCATTGCGCTGAACTGTTACAGTACTGACATTTTCGTTACCTACAAATACAGGTGAAAGACCTGTATCCAGTAAGTAGTCACCTGCTTGGGTTACAAGAAAACCATCCCTAGAAATATTGAAATGTCCATTACGAGTATAGGCAAGTCCACCATCAGCTGTTTGTATTGGAAAAAACCCTTTACCACTTAGTGCAATATCTAGAGGATTACCGGTGGTTTTAAAAGCACCCTGCTCATGATTAGTGGCTGTGTCATAAGCTTCTGTACCAAAAGACATAGTACCCACTGGATTTTCTTCTTGAAGATTATAAATATCGCTTTGAGCATAAGCCTTATAGACATTTTTGTATGATTTATAGCCGCTAGTGTTGACATTGGCTAGATTATCAGCCAAGACTTCATGTTTAAGCTTTTCAGCTTCCATTCCTGTTGCAGATGTGTAGACACCACGTAGCACATATATATTATTGGGACTAAGATAACTAGTTTAGTCGATTCAATTATCTATGTTTTGAAAGCTTTATAGGCTTTATGGTGGATTTATCAAATATCGCCTCAGTTTTGTTGCGAGCTTTTCAACTGAGATACAAATGAAGAGACAAAATTAAATGATGAATCCAATAGTTTTGGTAATTCAGTCATAATAGTTTTAAGAGATTCCTGCACTGCTTTCTGTAATTCTTTTAAATTACCATCCTTAAGTTCAAATCCATAAATTTTACTGGCAACCCGCAGCAGTGCTTCTATACCTACCCCAATATTAGTATTGTCTTTGTCATGTAGTAATGGTATCGCTAAAGGAGTCAGCAAATTTGAGTCATTAATATCTTTATTACTTATTCTTTCAAACTTAGGAATTTGAGGTTGACTTTCTGTAACTCTAATTCCAAATCCTGTTGCATTTCTTTCAGGACCTAAACCTAGGCTATCATAAACTTCTTTTCTAGCTTCTAAGCTTGTTGGACTATAAGTAACTCGCATCTAAAGCTCTCAATTAGGCTAAATACTTGCTGCTAATTCTTCACGATGTCCATCAGTAGCTCTCATAGCAGAGTCACCATCAACATCTTCATCAAATCCAGTACCAGAAGGAATCAAACGACCAATAATAATGTTCTCTTTGAGACCATGTAACCAGTCAAGCTTACCTTTGATACTAGCTTCAGCAAGAATTCTTGTAGTTTCTTGGAAGGAAGCAGCAGAAATGAAACTTTCCGTGTTCAAACTAGCTTTAGTTAGACCAAGTAAGACATGAGAATAGTTTGCAGGGACTTTGTCATCGCTTTGTTCTTCAAGTGCTTTGTTTACTTGCTCAACATAGAAACCTTCGTGCATCTCACCTTGTAAAAGCTCTGTATCACCAGGTTCTTCAATTTTTACTTTACGTGTCATTTGACGTACGATTACCTCGATATGCTTATTAGCAATTTCAACACCTTGAGATATATATACAGACTGCACCTCATCAACTAAGAATTGCTGCACAGCTTCGATACCACTATACTCAAGGATTTCATGAGGATTTGGCTGTCCATCAGTTACAGGCATACCTGGTTTGATTTCATCACCACTGTTAACAACAACATTTTGACCAGCTGGAATAGAAACCTCAACTCTCTCATCACCGTTCACAAGGAATAATGAATCGATACCATCTTCAGTAACAACTTCAGCTTTACCTTCAGCATCAGAGTAAACAGCAGGATCACGAGGCTTACGTCCTTCAAGTAGCTCTTCAACTTTTGGAAGACCCTGGACAATATCACCAGTTTTGATTCTTTCGTAGATGATTGTTGCTAATTGATCACCTTGTTGTACAAGCGAGTCATTATCAACGTGTAATCTAGTACCAGGGCTAACCAAGAAAGGTTGAGCTTTTCTGATCTTGATAGTGTTTCCATCAACAGAAAGTACTTGACCTGACTCAGGTACGGTTGTTGACTTATCAAGCTCAGTACCAGCAAGTACATAATCACCTTCTTTGATTTTAGGTTTAGCACTTGTATCAAGCGAGAAAATATTGTCATCGGTTTGAACCAAGATTCTAAATTTATCAGAATC
>CAWUIS010000229.1:0-2780 GCA_963922625.1 uncultured Candidatus Melainabacteria bacterium
CTCAGTGCTAATCAGGTCTCCGTGCCCTAGCTGCTCGGCTTGTTGTATAGCAAGCTTTAGCCCCTTCGTTAGAGTTTTTAAATTTCGTGAATAAACTTCATCTAGCTTGTTACTAGGTTCATCTTCGCCGTTAGCTTCTAAATGATTTAAAATAGCTTGTCTCCAGGCTGAAGGAACCACATTGCCAGAACTATCTTTTGCACTTTGCTCCCACTCATAAAAAGATATACTCGTGGCTAAAGCATATAGAGGTGCCACAAGTGGGTCTTGTGCATAATGTTCTCTTCTTTGTTTTGCTTGAGCAGCCGGGTTTGCTTCATCAGGCTTCGTTGGGTCTAAGTAAGTTCCAAACGGATCAATTAATACAACCTTACCTGAATCTTCTTCGGCAGAAGAACGAAAAAGAGTTTGGTGAAGTAGCCCTGTTTCTTTAATTTCTAGTCCTCTTTGTTAAGCTGCAATCAAGAAGTGCATAAAGTCTGAAATATATTGAGCATTAACTCCTTTGTCAATCAAATCAGGATTTACGGTCCACTCTTCAATAGGCTTGTAATGTATTTCACCACTAATTGCTGGACTTGCATCTTTAAAAGGTACGACTAAAACTGGAGTCTCACCTGGTTTTAAATCTTTGAGATCAGGTGGATAGAGCCTTGATCTACCTTGTACAAAATCGAATCTAGCTTCAGAGCTTGCCGCTTTCTTTAAACCATCAACAATATCATTTTGTAAATTCAGTTCTCTATGATTAGTCCAGGCTGTATATTTAAAATGCCCATACCTTTCATCATCCTTACGATCACTTACTTTAAAATATGCCTTACCAATATAGTCTTTACCATCAACTTCAAATCTAAAAACACCAGCAGAAGTTCCCATGCCCAAAAACTCTTTAAAACCTATTTTGGCTAATTGTGTTTTTCCAAATTCTTGAACCGCAGCTCTAAATTTAACAGTATCTTCGTGGCTAATATCTCTAAATTCTGTAGTGCCCCATTTTTCATATAGTTCAGGTAGAGCTTGAGACTGCTCCTCCATAAAGCTTGAGACTGCTCCTCCATAAAGCTTGGGCTTTAACTGCAACATTAGTTTCATGTATATTAGCTTTATTAGAGTTATGAGCTGCTAGCACGCCTGCTGCAAGAGATGAGCCGCTTGCAGCCATTGGAGATTCAGGGTTAGCTGCAGCAGAACCACTTGGAGAAGTTTTAGGACTTGCTTTGTTATCTCCTCTTCCACTATTTGGAGGTTGTGGAGGAGATGAAACTGTTCGCTTAATACCAGTTATTCTTATTATTTTGCCGTTTTTGCGAGGTTTTAAACAACCCTTGCTATTAGACTTTTTGCGTAATTACAATTACGCAAAAACTTTATTAAAGATTCAAGATTTACTATATTTACTTCAAATTCAAGCTCCCCAGTTTGGAATATGTCCTCTAGGACGCGCCATTATTACTACAGTTACCACAGGGTTGACGAGCCCGACTCTGAGAGCCAGCAACCGTTTATTAAAATTTAAGGTCATATTTAAATTCAAAAGTTATGATTAAAGGTGTTTGTATCTTGAGCGGTTGAGATTATTTGGATAATGAAGTGATGAGGACAAGACCTTGAACAATATAATTCCTCGACCAGGGGGGGGGGCTTCAACTAGCGATGTCGACACAGTTCGTCAAGTAGCTGATATGTCAAAGAGAACATTTATGCAAACTGGAGCTTGCGCTATTACAGCTATTGCAGCTAATGGAATGTTTAATATCTCAGATTCAAAAGCAATGAGCCGTCCTGCAGATGATGAGCCATCCATTCACCATCTCAAAAACAAAGCTATTGAAATAACCAAAATTCCTAACAGCGAAGACTTTTATGGGAGGTTACTTCTATTAACATGCTTACCGATCATTCTATCAGTAGTTACTCAATTGGCCCAACCAGGAACAATTGATCAGCTTGAAAAAACTTTGGTTACAATGCCTGAATTATATTCTCAAGAGTTACAAATGGCATTACTGCAACTCAAAATACATGGATTCGAAGATGGAGAACATGACCAAGAAATTTTTCAGCAATTTAGATCTAAACTCATGACAAGTTTAGTAAAGTCTGTTGTAAACCCAGCAAGAAATTTAACACCAATTGAAATTGATTTTCTAAGACAGAATCTTACTGGTTACTCACAATTACAAGACAGACTTGAAGATCAATTAAGTTTTGATGCTGCTTTTGAAATATTGAGACAGCTGCCTCGCGATGCAGAGGCAGTTTTAGAGGCAAAAAATGTTCCTGGCATAGAGGATATAAATCTAGGCTTTAAAGCAATTATGTCTGATTTATATAAAACACTTTTTAACCCCTTGTATCTTTCAGTCTCTGGATTTGGAAGTGTTTTGGGTGGTGGAATTGCATCGGGCTATTTGGGAGCAGACTTCTCAAAAAGCCCTGCTTCTACAAAAGTTTCCGGTAATGCAAAGAAAAAAGACCCTAATGCAGCATGGAAGCATTACATTAGTCAAAATATTCAAGGTATTTATCCAAGTGCTCGCAAAGAGGACATAGAGATTGCTCTGAATAAGCCTGAAGTGGAGGAGGCTATCTCAGATTTAAAATTCAATCACTTTGCAAAAAGTACTTTATATTTCTATAGTCTTATCGCTATCATGGCGCCATTTATTAGGTATTCCGGGGAAATAAAAGCATTAAGATCAAAAGCACTTTTAAATAAATTAGAGCTAGAAATTAATCAGCTAACAAAAGCCGAGCATGGCATTATTAAAATCGAG
>CAWUIS010000230.1:0-2775 GCA_963922625.1 uncultured Candidatus Melainabacteria bacterium
TTATCTTAACTACCTTGAGCATGCACGGCATGAATTTTTACTGGCTCATGGCATTAACTTTGCCGAATTACACAAAAAAGGCTTTGATTTAGTTGTTTTAAGAGCTGAGCTAGATTACAAAAAATCATTAGTGGATACTGATGAGTTTTTTATAGAAACAAAAATTCTCAAAGCCTCGCGCTTGAAATTTCAATTTGAACAAAAAATTTTTAGAGCCAATGATTTGATTTTAGAAGCTAAGATTTTTGCTTGTTGTGTCGATAGGGCTCGCGCTAAACCATGTATCCTTGATGAGCTTGAAGACTTATTCCAAAGGTAAATTACTGTCATTCCGAACTTGAACCCCTGTCATTCCGAACGAATGTGAGGAATCTCACGCCTTTAGGCAAAGAGTATTGGTCTTGTAATTTTCGGTTTTTTAGCTTTTCTAGCTACACTCGCTAATTTCGCATCGACTTCCTCTTCCTTTGCATTTGTCTTTGCAAAATATGCCTCAAGTGATTTTGCATCCAAGCATGCTTCCCAGGCATGAAACTTTTCGATGTTACTGAAATAAGTTGGACTTGAAAAAACAAATGAAACTAAATCATCACAGCGATTTTCCATATGGATTTCAGCAGCACATGCTTCTGAAGTTTCTTGCTCCTCATCTAGAACTGCCAGTTTATATTTTTGAACACAATGCTGCTGCTCGGCTGCTTGCTTTAGGAGCCTTTTTTTCTCGCGCAATGCCGCTAATTGTCGTTCTGCAAGACGTTTTTGCTCCTGGCGTTTAGCTTTAGCAAGTTTTTGCTGACGCTGTTGCTCTGCAAGTTGACGCTCTTGTTCCTCTTGTTTCCTTTCCTCTTCTTCTCTTTTTGCTTCAGCTTTTTCTATTGCCTCAAAAATATTTTTCCAGATATTTGCAATGCCTAAATAAGTAAACCAAGTTTTTGCATAGCTGCCAGTAAGATCCTTAACAAAATCATATGTCCCTTGAGGGTCTTTTTCAGCCGCTATAACGATAACCTCGGCAGTTCCTTGCTTACCTAAAATAGCTTCAGTGGCAGCAGCATTGATTTTTTCTTGATCGCTTTTTTCAGGCACTACTACCGTTAACTTGCCATTTGCTCCTAATTTAAGCTGACCTGTTTCAAGTAGTTGTGCAACAAGCTTTTTGCCCTCTGGGTTTTTGTTGAGTGTGGTGATTAACTGACTTAGAGCTTGAGGATTATTAGCGCCTAGTTCTTGAGCCGCTTCAAATTTATTAATAGCTTCTGCTATTTTAGGGTCTTCGTTAAAGACTGGTTTGTTTAAGAAGGTAAGCCATTTTCCAGCAACCTTATTGAGATCTTTGGATATTTTTCCCAAAACCGCCATAGCTACTTTGTGTTCAGGATTATTAGGGTCAAGCTTCCCTTGTAATTTTTGAATATTGGCTAGGGTCTCTTTAAACTTTTCTAAATCGATACTAGCAAGCGATACTGCTTCTCCCTTGTTTACGCTTTCTAGTATGTTCTCTAGCTTGCTAGCTAAGCTGTTTATACCTGCTATTTCATTCTTTCTAAAACCTAATGTGCTTGAAACAGAGCTTATAAGCTCCCAAGGATCATCTGCTGCTTTAATTATAGCTAAGGTTTTTTGTTCTTCAGAACCTGTCTGTGGAATAAAACCATCTTCTTCAACTAAACCATTAAGTGAGTCAGCTTGCTGTTGAAAAAAATCATCATCAAGTCGAAGTTCAAGGTCTTCGACCTCGGTTATAAATTTTGTACTTGCTCCTGCTGGAGGAGCTGATTTTACACCATTCACCGAACTCCCAGCTTCGGCAGACATAAACAAGTTTCCACAGATACAAAGTAGAGAAATTTTTTATTTGATAGTTTTTTTGAAAAATTTCAAAATTTACTGAAATTTTGCTGGAAACCCCTAGTGCCGCTTTGGACCAGGCGCGTGCTTTCGGATAAAACGAGCTAGGGTTTTTCTTTGCTCTTGGTTGAGAGTTACTGCTAGATCTTTGATCTTACAGCACATAGTCTCTGCAATGGTGCTATGCAGCTGGTGTAATTGCTCCATTTTGCTTTGGTAGCTTTCAGCATCAAACTTAGGCGCTGTCATAATATGAAATACCTCGTGTCTTAAGGCTCTAATTTGCTCACGGATTTCTTGGTTTTCTTCTTTGAATTTATGCAGTTTGCTATAAAGAGGTTCCTCCATTATCGGTTTTTTGTGCTCAGTTGTAGCTGTCATATCACAAAAGATTTTGGAGTCTTTGACAAAATAGCCCAGAAAAGAGCCTATCAAAATCACATTGAGAGCCAAAGAGACTGTCATTACTGTTTTCATATTGTTCATAAAGCGAAATCCCCTTCAAAATAAATGAAAGAACTATCAAAATCAGCCAAGCCCACTCCGAGCCCATCACCAAGCTGAGTACCAGCACCTATGCCAAGAAAAAGCATCAAAGCAAATGCCATCATTGGCTGTGGAAATAAGACCCAGTCAAAAAAGCGTGGCACAATATCTATGAGCGCGCCTCGCTTCTTTGATGAAGTTTCTGACTGGGCTGCAGTGACTATCCGAAGGGCAAGGTCGTCACTGCAAGACTGGAAACGCCTGCTGCGTAAAAATTGATCAAATTCTTCGTTGTTTGCTTGCATATCAAAATTTGTATTTTGCTTCATATCGTCATCCTTGATTCTTGGTATCTTTGTCTGAGCTTGGTCTTAGCTCGTAACAATAAAGACTCCACTGCTTTATAGCTGCTTTGCATAATTTCACTTGCATCTTGGATAC
>CAWUIS010000231.1:0-2757 GCA_963922625.1 uncultured Candidatus Melainabacteria bacterium
TTAGCTTGCAAAGTCTATGAGCAAGAGTTAGATTTGAAGGGCTACCTCCAACCAAAATCACATCGTAAGTGATTTTTTCTTGAGCTTGACTTTGTTTGCTATCTGCTTTTTCTAATGTTTTTGTTGCCATTATTGCCTCTTTTATACTGCTACTGGCTCTTTTTTTAGAGCCTTAACTTGTTGAATCATTTCTGGAATCACTTGATAGAGATCACCAACTATCCCGTGATCGGCAAAAGAAAAAATTGGAGCATCAGGATCTTTATTGATGGCAATAATGCTATCTGACTTTTGCATGCCGACCCTGTGTTGTAGGGCACCAGAGATACCTGCAGCTATATAAAGCTTTGGTCTTACGGTTTTGCCGGTCTGCCCAACTTGATAAGGGTAACCAATCCAGCCGATATCAACCGCCTTGCGTGATGCTCCGACAACGGCATTGTCAAAACAATCAGCAAGCTCTTGCAGTAATTTAAAACCAGCAGCGTCTCCTAAACCAAAACCGCCAGCAATAATTACTTCAGCTTCAGAGATATCAACTTTAGAACCTTCCTCACGTAAAATATTTGCTATCGCTACTCTAAAATCACTTTCTTGTAAATTAACCTCAACGTTTTTGATTTCGACTTCACTTGAATCTCTTTCTAGTTTTTCTGGTAATGGAAAGACACCAGGTCTAATAGTTGCCATTTGCGGATCTTTCCACGGACCTAATATACGTGCTTTTAGAGATTCACCAAAACTTGGTCTATGTGCATAAAGACATTCTGGGAAGTAACCGATTTTAGATTTATCAACTCCTGCTTTATGCTCGTAAGGTCCAATGTCTAGCTCAATGGTATCTGCTGTAAGTCCGGTTTCAAAAAAAGCAGCAATACGAGGTGCTAGATCACGGCCGGTAGTTGTGGAGCCCATTAGCAGTGTGTGAGGTGGAGTTTCCCATTTTGCTAGTTCATCAATAATGACTCTGCGGTAAGGTAAGGTTCTGTATTCAGAAAGCTCAGGGTGATCAGCCAAGTAGACAATATCAGCGCCAGCTTCAATGACTCTAGGGATTTGATCTTGCATTTTGTGCCCAAGAATAAAACAAGCAAGTGGCGAGCCAAGTTTTTCTGCTAATTTTTTACCTTCTCCAAGTAGCTCGAGGCTGACTTTTGCGATTTCAGATTTGCTTTGCTCTGCGACTATTAAAACTATTCCTGCCATTTTTTATACCTTTGCAAATTCCTTGATTGCCTGTGATTGCTCTAATGTTTCTGAGACCATCTCAGTGACACTTTTACCTTGGTGCATAGTACAGTTACCACCAACAACACCGATTTTCCATGTCATAGAAACAATAGTTGGTGAACCTGGTAAACCACAACGCGCGTCATCAGCTGCTACTTGTTCTAGGTTTACAAACTCTACAAAATCCTTTTGCATTTTCTGGCTACGTTTAACTTCCTGTACAAACTTAGCTCCGCGTAAAGTTTTGTATTTGAGCCTGTGATAGCTATTAGCAACTGTCAGTAAAGCTGGTAGCTGAGCCTCCACTTCCATTGAACCGCCTTCTATGACTTTACGGGCTTTAACAATATTGTCTTCGATTTTAAAGTCTTCGACATAAGTAACTTGAGTCAAGTCCATACGCTCACAAATCTCGGGTCCGACTTGTGCGGTATCACCGTCAGTTGTTTGTAAACCAGTGAAGACAAGGTCAGCTCTTCCATCTCTTGCTTGAAGGTATTCAAGTGTTTTGGTAAGGGCATAAGCTGTTGCTAGAGTGTCTGAAGCTGCAAGCTTACGATCAGACAAGATGCAGGTTTTATCAACGCCGTGTTCTAGTGCTGTATAAAGGATATCGACAGCTGGTGGAGGTCCCATAGTGACAGCTGTAACTCTTGAGCCAGGACCACCCATGCGCTTGGCTGAAAGAGCCGCTTCCATGGCAAAAGCATCAAAAGGATTGAGCATTTTGCCTGCTTTTGCACGGTCAATAGTACCGTCAGCATTAACACCAGCTTTAGACCTGGTGTCAGGTACTTGCTTGATAAGAACGTATATGTTTAAGTCTTTGTTTGGCATGGGCTCACCTAAATAGTCATGATTTCTTTTTCTTTAGTTTCAGTAATGCTATCTATCTTTTTGACAAAATCTGTTGTGATTTTTTCTATTTCTTCTTGCTCTCTTTTTTTATCGTCTTCAGAGCCTTCATCAGATTTTTTGATTTTGTCCATTTCATCACGGCGGATGTTCCTTACTGCAACTTTGGCCTTTTCCCCTTCCTCTTTGACCTGCTTAGCAAGTTGTTGACGTCTTTCTTTAGTCAGTTCAGGGATGCCAATTATCAACCTATTCCCATCATTGGTAGGTGTTAATCCTAGGTTGCTATCAAAAATAGCTTTTTCTATATCTTTCAAAACGCTCTTGTCAAAGGGTTTTACCTCAAGCGTTCGTCCATCTACGATGCTTATATTTGCCATGTTATTGATTGGGGTAGGCGCACCATAATATTCAGCCTGTACTTTATCCAATATGCTCGGGTTAGCTCTCCCTGTTCTAATGGACATAAGCTCCTTTTCAAGGGCGTCTATTGCTTTTTGCATACGGGCGTCAAGTTCTGTAGTCATATTTGGATTATATATCTATTTTTAAGATTGGGTTTGAAAACGTTTCATTGCCCAGCGGATACTTTCGCTATTTGCCGTGATTAGCCTTGTTTTGGTATCAAAAAACCAAATATCTCTAGAAACTAAATCTCTTAGTAGATCATTT